>JAFVYX010000003.1 GCA_017500625.1 Clostridia bacterium
AAGGCGCGGATCTCGGGGAATTCCTTGTAAAGCGCGGCCACGGCCAGCGTCATGGGGTTCGTGTAATTGATGACGTAGGCCTTGGGGCAATAGTCGCGCACGGCGCGGGCGATCTCGCGGAACATGGGGATCGTACGCAGGGCGCGAATGATGCCGCCGGGGCCCGTGGAGTCACCGACGGGCTGATAAATGCCGTACTTTTCGGGGTGGTGCACATCGCTCTCCATCTCGTCAAAGGTGCCGGGGAGGATCGAGATGATGACAAAATCAGCACCCGTCAGGGCCTCACCGATCGTCTTTTTCGCCGTGTAGGTCCACTTGCCAACGGCATCGGGAAGCTCGTTGAACTTGTTGCCGATGACCTCGTTGGCCTTCGCCGCCTCAAAGTCAATGTCGTAAAGATCGACACTGCCCGAAAGGTCTTCCGCCGCGGCAAGGTCGCTCATCAGGCCCCAGGCCCAACCGCGCGAGCCACCGCCAATGTAAGCGATCTTCAGGTTGTCGACGCGCTTGTCGCCGTAAACTGCAGAGCTCATAAGAATTCTCCTTGAAATTTTTGTTATGGGGGTCAACCCTCCTCAATTATACGGGCGCGCGGGCGCGATGTCAAGCCTTTTCCCAAAAAAACCCCCACTTTTTGAAAAGCGGGGAAGAAAGCGGAAGATTGCCGATATTTGGCCTCTTCCCAAAGGGGGGAGGGGGTGGTATAATGGAGGCACCCGACATTCCCAAGGGGGTGTCGCTCATACCAGAAAAGGAGGATATCCCGACAATGAAACGAATATTCTCTTTCAGTCTTATCTTAGCACTCTTGCTATCGGTGGGGGCGTTAGCCGTCCCCATAACCGCGGCGGCCGCCACCCCACGGGCCGCGGGCCTTGTGGACACGGGCGGCGGACGGCTGAACGTGCGCGCCTCCCCCTCCACCGGCGGCGCGTGGGTCGCCTCACTCACAAGCGGCGAGACCGTTACGCTGCTTGAAAAAACGGGGGAGTGGTGGCGCGTGGAATACGCCGCAGGCAAAACGGGCTACTGCCACGGCGCTTACCTCACCGTTACGTCGACCGCCACCGCCACGGTCGCCACGGGGCAAAGCACGCTGAACGTGCGGAGCGGTCCCGCGACCTCGTACGCGCGCATCGGCTCACTGAAAAGCGGCACGGCCGTCATCGTGCTTTCGACAAGCGGCGACTTTTGCCGCATTCTCTATGCGGGCAACCGCACAGGGTACGTAAGCCGCGCCTACCTCAAGGGGGCCGAGGCCTACCCCGCCGTCTCCCTCAGCGTCCCCTGCTACCGCCAGTGGGACAGCCGCTGGGGGTGGATGAAGGTGGGAGCATCGGGCAAGACGCTCTCAAGCATCGGCTGTGCAACCACGGGCATCTCGATGATCGAGTCCTACCGCACGGGCGCCGCCCTCACCCCCGCGGTGATGGTGAAGCGGCTTTCCTATACGGCAAGCGGCAACGTCTATTGGCCGAGCGATTACACGCCGCACTTCTACCGTGAGGGCTACCTTGCCGACATCTACCGTGAATTGCAAAAGGGTCACCCCGTCCTCATCGGTGCCAAGACCGCCGCGGGCGGCCAGCACTGGGTGGTGGTGACGGGCTTCACGGGGGGCGATCGCATCACCGCCGCGGGCTTCACCATTCACGACCCCGGGGTCTCCTCCCGCAGGACCCTGGCCAACTACTTTGCCGCCTACCCCATTTTCTACAAATATTTTACTTATTGACGGAAGGTTTTGTTTACAAAACAAAGAAAAAAGCCGCAAATGCGGCTTTTTTCTTGTGCCTTGTTGGCGGCGTGATGAGATACAAGGGCGGGGCGCCCTTGATGATATACACGACTGTGTCGTGATGATATACACCGCGCTCTCGCGCGGTGATGGAGGGGCGGGCGGCGGCTTTACGGGGCCTCTGTCAGCGGGGACAGAAGGGCGGCGACCTCCGCGTAGGTCGTGGCGGCGTTGACGGCACCGCGAATCGCGGCGGCTCCCGCCATACCGCGGGTGTAGGCGGCGATCTGCTTGCGCGACTCGCGGACGGCGACCGCCTCCCCCTTGTCGGCGATGGCGGCGCGAAGGTGGGCGAGCGCCGTCTCGATGCGCTCGGCGCGCGTGGGGGGTGGCACGCACTCACCGCGCAGAGCGGCGGCGACCTCACGGAAGACAAAGGGGTTACCGATGGCGCCGCGGCCGATCATCAGACCGTGACAGCCGCTCTCGGAGAGGCACCTGACGGCGGTGGGGGCATCGGTGACGTCACCGTTCCCGATGACGGGAACGGGCACGGCGGCGCGAACGGCGGCGATCGTTTCCCAATCGGCGCTTCCCGCGTACATCTCGGCACGGGTACGTCCGTGGACGAAAAGAAAGGCAGCGCCCGCCGCGGTGACGGCCTCGGCCACGCGGAGGACGGTCAGCTCCTCCCGCGTCCAGCCGAGACGCAGCTTGACCGAGAGCGGCAGGTCCTTGGGCAAGGCGGCGCGGACGGCGGCGACGAGACGGTAGCAGAGATTGGGATCGCGCAGAAGCGCGCTTCCCTCGCCGTTCCCCGCGATCTTCGGCACGGGACAGCCCATATTGACGTCGATCCCCGCAGGGCGAGAGCCGCAGTAGCCGTCGGCCAAAAGGGCGGCGGCCTCGGCCATCACCTCGGGCTCCTTGCCGAACAGCTGCAAAAGAACAGGCCCCTCGGGCGGAGTGATCCTGCCGAGGGGTACCGTTTTCTTATCGCGATAGACCACCGCCTTGGCCGAGATCATCTCGCTGACCGAGGCCTCGGCCCCCATACGGTGGCAAAGGGCGCGCATGGCGGTGTCGCTGTATCCCGCCATCGGGGCCAGCCAGAGGCGCGGCAGGGGGGAGAGTGCGCTCACAGAGACAGTCCGTCCGAAACGACGGTGACCGAGTTGTACTTGGCGATCATCTTGACGAGCTTGGTCGTGGCCTCAAAGAGGACCGCCGTCGGCTTTCCGTCCTCGGCGCGAAACTCGAGAAGGTAGCTGTCGGGGCTTTTCTGCGTGCCACGGTAGTCACGCACCGCAAGGCCCGCAAGCGAGACGTCGGCCGTCAGGGGCACAACGCGCACGGCCTCGCGGAGGCGCACCGAAAGAATGCGGCGGCGCTTTTTGGTGCTGTAAAGCTTTTCGACGGCAAAGTCGCCGTGCTCCACCACGTACTCGTAGTCAAACGACACAAGGCGCCACGTGGAGGGGATCAGCACGAGCAAAAAGATCGGCAGAATGGCGATGAGCGCGGGCATCTTGACGGGCACGAGAAAAACGACGCAATAGCCCACCGAAAAGAGCACGTAGCCGAGAATAAGCAGAATGCGGAGAAGAAGCAGCTTGCCCTCGGCACGCGTTTTGACGCCGTACGAGGCGGAGTTGAAGCTGTATTCGTCCATAAGTGGCTCTCCTTTGCTTGCTAAGGAATTTTTGTCCCCCCTCTTTTCTTTTGCTAAGAATTTTGTTATAATGGTGGGGAACAGTTGTATGATACCCGATTTTTCCGAAAAAGTCAAGCCGTACGGCCAAGCATAACGAAAAAATGCAAGCCGCGGCGGAAAGGAGGCGCCATGCGCCGCAAGACCGCACTCCCCGAGCTTCTGTCACCCGCGGGCTCTCCCGAGGCACTCTACGCCGCCGTCAGCGCGGGGGCGGACGCCGTTTATCTCGGCGGCCTTCATTCGGCGCGCGCCTTTGCCAAGAACTTTGACGAGGCGGCGCTTTCGGACGCTGTGTGCTACGCCCACCTCTACGGCGTGCGCGTCTACCTCGCGCTCAACACCCTGCTTTTTGACCGTGAGCTGGGGGGCGTGCTCGCCTACGCCGAGCGTGTGGCCGCGCTTGGCATCGATGCCGCGATCGTGGCCGACGTGGGGCTTTTGGCACTTCTCCGTCGCCACCTGCCGCAGCTACCGATCCACGCCTCCACGCAGGCCTTTATCCACAACGTTGACACCGCCGACCTGTACGCCTCTCTGGGGGCCTCTCGCGTAGTGGCGGCGCGTGAGCTGTCTCTCGACAATATCCGCCGTATGGTGGACGGCGCAGCCGCCGAGGTTGAGGTCTTTCTCCACGGCGCGCTGTGCGTCAGCCACTCGGGACAATGTCTCTTTTCCTCGCTGGTCGGGGGGCGGAGCGGTAACCGCGGAGAATGCGCCCAGCCCTGCCGCCTGCCCTACGGCAAGGGGTACCCTCTGTCGCTCTCCGATCTCTCGTTGGCCGAGCACGTCCCCGCGCTCATTGATGCGGGCATCGCCTCACTGAAGATCGAGGGACGCATGAAATCCCCCGCCTACGTCCACGGCGTCACGTCTCTCTACCGCCGTCTCCTTGACGAAGGACGCGCCGCCACGCGTGAGGAGGTGCGTGAGGCCGCCGCCCTCTTTTCCCGTGGGGGCTTCACCGACCGCTACCTCACGGCGCGGCACACCGAGCCGATGACGGGCGTGCGGAGCGAGGCCGACAAGGCCGCCACGCGTGAAAGACAAGAAAACTTTACTTTTGTGCCAAAAGACGTAACGGGAGCGGCCGAAATCGTGGAGGGAAAGCCCGCACGGTTCTCTCTTTCGCTCGGGGAACGGACGGTCACCGTCACGGGAGACGTCCCCTCGGCAGCCAAGAGCGCCCCCCTCACCGAGGAGGACGTCCGCACCCGTCTTACGAAATTCGGCGGTACCTTTCTCCGCCTTCCGCCAAGCGACCTTTCGCTGACGCTCGATGAGGGGCTGTTCCTCACGGCGGGCGCCCTCAATTCCCTGCGCCGCGCCGCCGCCGAAGCCCTCTTAAACGCGACACGCCCCCCTCTCTGTGAGGAGAATCCCCAAAAAGGCGCCACCCCCACGGTGGCCGTGGAAGACACCGCGACCACCAAGACCGCAAAAGCCCCTGCGGACGCCAAGACCGTAGAGACCGCCGCGCCGCTCCCCCACCGCACCGCCGCCTGCCACACCGTGGCACAGTATCGCGCGCTCCTCGACGAGGGCTTTTTCGACCGCCTGTATCTGCCGCTTGAGGCGGTGGCGACCGTGGACGCCGCCAAGGGCGCCGAGGTGGCGATGCCGAGCGTGATCACCGACGCCGAGCGCCCGCGCGTGCTCGCTATGCTGAAGGCGGCCTATGAGCGCGGTGCGCGCTACGCGCTCTGCGAAAGCTACGGGCAGATCGCTCTCGTGCGTGAGGTCGGCTTCACCGCCGTCGGCGGTCACCGCCTGAACGTCACCAACCGTGAGAGCGCCACGGTGCTTCTTGCCCTTGGCGTCCCCGACCTTTTGCTTTCGCCCGAGCTGTCGGCCACGCGGCTCTCGCCGCTCCCTCACCGCGCGATCGTATACGGGCGCATTCCCCTGATGCTGACCGAGCGTTGCTTTGTGCGCGAGGGCTTCGGGTGCGGTGCCTGCGAGCGCGCCGCTCTCACCGATCGCCGCGGCGTGCGCTTCCCGATGCTGCGCGAGTGGGAGCATCGCACCGTGATCCTCAACAGTCTCCCGACCTACCTTGGCGACCGCCCCGAGCTTTTGCGGGCCGTCACAAGGGAGCATTACCTCTTTACCGTAGAAACCGAAAAGGAGTGCCGCGCCGTTTGCCGCGCCGCCCGAGGTCACGAACCGATGGCGGTGGCCGTGCGCCGTTTGCCAACACCATGAGCGAAAGCGTTTTCTCTACCGAATTTATTGATGTTTCCGTGGTTCTGGCCTCGGCGTCGCCCCGCCGCCGCGAGTTACTGTCCGCGATGGGCATCGCCTTTTCCGTCCTCATCAGCGAGGCCGACGAATCTCTGCCTGCGGGCACGCCGCCCGCCGAGGGAGTCCTGACGGTGGCCCGCCGCAAGGCCGAGGCGGTATGCCCCCTTGTGCCCGAGGCGCTGGTGATCGCCGCCGATACCACGGTCGATCTTGACGGCACCTCGCTCGGCAAGCCGCACAGCGAGGCCGAGGCGAGGGCGATGCTCCGCGCGCTGTCGGGCAAGACGCACCACGTGCATACGGGAGTGTGCGTCGCTTACCGCGGCCGCGTCCTTTCGGCCGCCGAGACCACCGCCGTGACCTTCCGCCGGCTTACCGACGGCGAGATCGCCGCCTACGTGGCAACGGGCGAGCCGATGGACAAGGCGGGCGCCTACGGCATTCAGGGGCTTGGCGGAGCGCTGGTCGACGCCACCGAGGGTGAGTTTGACAACGTGGTGGGCCTCCCCTGCCGTCTTGTCGCGCGCCTTTGCCGCGAGGTGATCGCATGAAGCGCGAGGACACCGTGAAGGAGCAAGCCGCCGTACAGAAAGCGGCGAGCGGCGCAAGAGCCGCCACTAAGGCAAAAGCGAGATCCAACGTCAAAGCCGTTAAAGCCGCCAAAGCCGCCGCAAAGGGGGCCAAAGCCTCTGCCGAGATGCCGATGACCGTCAATGGACCAACGGCGAAAAAAGCCACCGCAGGAGCGAGCACGGCCAAGGGCGAGAGCCACGCCGAGGCCCGTCGCCGCGCCGAGGCGATCGCGGCGCTGCTTCGCGAGCGGTATCCCGTCGCCGAGTGCGCCCTGCACTACGGGGGCGATGCGTGGCGCCTGCTCGTGATGGGGCGCCTTTCGGCGCAATGCACCGATGCCCGTGTGAACGAGGTGGCGGTGCCCCTCTTTGCCCGCTATCCGAACGCCGCCGCGATGGCCGAGGCCGATCCCGCAGAGCTTGAGGCGATCGTGCGGCCGTGCGGCCTTTTCCGTACCAAGGCCCGCGAC
>JAFVYX010000113.1 GCA_017500625.1 Clostridia bacterium
GAGGGGGAGAAATTCGCACACCACGGAGTCGCCCTTGCTGAGCGCGGGGAGCAGCTTGTCCTTGAGCCCCGCATCGTCGTACCTCGTCCAGCCTGGCTCAAGGATCGCCGTGCCCTTCAGCGTGAATTTTTCAAGCTCACCGACCGAGATCTCCAGCTCGGTCTTCTCAAGAATACACTCCTCAGCGCAGAACACCGCCACAAAGCGGCGGAACACGGTGGAGTAGACCTGCATCTCACGCTCGGTGAGGCGGGACTTGTCGGGGATCTTGTAGGTTGGCGTAAGGGCAGAATGTGACTCGATCTTAGCATCGTCAAAGATCTGCTTGGAGTCGCGGAACCTCACGGGATAGCCGAGCGCCGAAACGCCCGCCAGGATCTTTTTCACCTTATCCTTTTCGGCCGTCGCCATGTATTCGGAGTTGGTACGCGGATAGGTGAGGTATCCCTCCTCGTACAGCTTTTGAATGATCGCCAGACTGTCGGTCATCGACATCTTGTACTTCTTGCCGAGCACGTTCTGGAGCTTCGATAGCGAGTAGAGCTTGCCCGGCGAAAGGCGGTCGCGCTTGCTCTTTTGCGAGGTCACCGTGCCGCCCGCAGCATTCAGCGCCGCGCAGTAGGCCTCGGCCTCGGCACGCTCCTCGGGCTTGAATTTCTTCTTTGAGGCCAGCTCCACCACCTCGCCTCCCGTCCGCGCGCGGCTGGTCGGTGCAAGGTACTTCTCGGGCACGAAATTCCTTATCGCCATATCGCGGTCGTAGATCGCCTTGACGATCGGAACGATCACGCGGCCAACGCGGAGGAGCTTGCCCGTCTTTAAGGTCGCGTAGCGTGTCAGGTTCACGCCGTACAGCCAGTCGATGTAGGTGCGGGCATAGCCCTCGGCAGCCAGATTGTCATACGCCGCCTCGTCCTCCATCTCGGAAAGCGCCTTGGCGATCGTCTCGGGCGTTTGGTCGGGGAGCCACAGCCGTGTCTGTTTTTTCTTGGTTTGTAAAGCATTGTTTACACAGGTGCGGACGATGATCTCTCCCTCGCGGTCGGCGTCTCCCGCGTTGATGACAAGATCGACGTCGGGGCGGTTGCAGAGGGCGGCAATGGTGCGGTATTGCTTTTCCACGCCCGCATCGGGGCGCTTGTCGGCGCCGCGGCGCAATTCATACCGAAAGCGCTTGGGGAAGCAGGGGAGGTTGTCCATCGTCCAGCGGGGACGTTCACCGCTCGGCGGTGTCTCGGAGTACGCCTCCACGTCAGCCAGCGAAAAGAGGTGACCGAAAGCCCAGCTGATGAGGTAATCGCCGCATTCGAGATACCCGTCGCGACGGACGGAATTTTGACCGATGCCCGCAACGATATTGCGCGCCAGTGACGGCTTTTCGGCAATGATGAGCTTCATGGCTTCTCCTTTCTTCCTTTTGGCTTACCCGAAAATTATAGCATTTCTTCCGTCCCAAATCAAGGGGGGCAGCATAATTTTCAACGCCGCAAGCCGACAAAAGGCACGGAGAGCCGCGGCTCTCCGTGCCTTTTCGTTCTTTTTTACGAGAAATCGTCGCAGTGGCGAGGCGCTCTCTGGATCCAGGCGCCGTTCGTGAAGTCGGGGAAGGCGACGGGAACACCGCCCGCAGCCAGCGACTGCTCGGAAAGCGCCGTGATGGCCATCCAGACGGCGGCATCGTAAACGTCGATGTCCAGATCCTTGTCGCCCACGGCCAACTTGTCAAGGAAGGCGTCGAGGCAAAGCCCGTCCATACCGCCGTGGCCGCCTTTGACCTTGTCGGCGTTCTCGGGACGCCACTTCGGCGAGAGGAATTCCTCCTCGA
>JAFVYX010000015.1 GCA_017500625.1 Clostridia bacterium
ACCCGTCAAGATAGAGCGCCTGACGCGCGACCGTCGTGATCGATTGCACCTCGTAGCGAATGACGTCGCGCATATAGAGCTTCGGCCCCTTGCGCGCGAGGATATAGCGGTTTTCACCGAGCAGGCGCGCCATCGAGCAGATGAGGGGGATCCCTTTGGACTCGGCCGTGATCATCACGTCGTGCGGCGGCGCGATCTTGGCCAGCGCCTCGGCGCATTTCTCGGTCAGCTCCACGTCACCGAAAAGGACGAAGGCACCGATCGAGAGGGTATCGTTCACAGGGCAAATGGGGAGCTGACGGACAACTCCCGGAAGCTTCATCTCGTAGGTCATACTATCGACTCCTTACGTTGTTTTCTACCGCTATTATAGCGCTGCGCGCGAAAAAAAGCAAGAGGCGCCCCCCTTTTTTGCAAAATATTGCCCGCCTCGGTGTCTCTCCGCCGCGTTTGGCTCTTGCTTTTGTCGGTAAAAACCGTTATAATAAGAAGGAACAAAGAAAGGGGGGAGCGCTGTGGTCGATCCTTATAAGCTTCTCGGTGTCGATTACGAGGCCACCGACAGTGAGGTCAAAAAGGCCTATTATAAGCTCGCACGGCAGTATCACCCCGATAACTTCGCGGCCGATCCCGTCAAGGGCGAGCTGGCCAACCGTAAGATGAGCGAGCTGAACGCCGCCTACGAGCAGATCACAAGCGACCGTGAGCGGGGGATCCGCGGCGCCTTTGCCTACGCCGCCGCCGAGGAGCCGTCCGAGCCGACGGCCGAGCCCGCCCCCACCGAGCCGCCCCGCAAGGAGCCGACGGGGAAGAAGGAAAAACCCCCCAAGGCAAGGGCCAAGCGTTGGGCGCCACCGCGCTACCAACGGAGGGGCGAGGAGCCGCCACGCGAGTTTGTGGGCTATGAGCGCGTCCGCGTGATGCTTCACGAGGGGCTGTGCGCCGCCGCCCTCGGGGAGCTTTACCGCGTGCCCGACAAGGGCCGCACCGCCGAGTGGCACCATCTTGCCTCGCTCGCCCATCTCGGGTGCCGCCACCTGCACGACGCCTTCCGTGAGGCCGACCTTGCCGTGCGCCGTGACCGCAAAAACAAGGAATACCGCCGCGTGCGGGACGAGATCAAAAAAGGAGATCTCGGCTTTGCCGCCCGGGAGGAGAAGCCCCGCCCCCGTGGGCGCCGCGGCCTTCTCCGCGTGCTTTGGGACGGGCTTCTGCGCACGTTAGGACTTGACGATTAAGGAGAAAACTATGACGAAGATCGGATTCGTATCGCTCGGCTGCTCGAAGAACCTCGTGGATACCGAGGTGATGCTCCACAAGCTCATCACCGCGGGCTATGAGGTCACGCCCGAGGAGACCGAGGCGGACATTGTGATCGTGAACACCTGCGGCTTCATCGGCGATGCCAAGCAGGAGTCGATCGACAACATTCTGGATATTGCCTGGCTCAAAAAGAACCGCTCGCTCCGCGGCATCATCGCCACGGGGTGCATGGTCGAGCGCTACCGTGAGGAGGTGCTCCGTGAGCTGCCCGAGGTCGACGCCATTGTCGGTGTCGGCAGTCTTGACCGCATCGTCGAGGCGGTCGAGGCCGTTCTGCGCGGTGAGCGCTTTGCGGCGCTTGACGACCACAACACTTCGCCCCTCGGCGGCGATCGCGTCCTCACCACCCCTGACCATATGGCCTACCTGAAGATCGCCGAGGGGTGCGACAACCGCTGCACCTATTGCGCCATTCCCGCCATTCGCGGGCGCTTCCGCAGCCGCCCGATCGAGGACGTCGTGGAGGAGGCCAAGGGGCTTTCGGAGCTTGGCGTGAAGGAGGTCTGCCTCATCGCGCAGGACACCACGCGCTACGGGCTTGACCTTTACGGCGAGTACCGCCTTCACGACCTTGTCCGCGCCATCACCGAGGCGACCGACATACCCTGGATCCGTCTTCTGTATTGCTATCCCGACAAGATCACCGACGGCCTTCTTCGCGAGCTGCGCGACAATCCGCGCCTTGTGAAGTACATGGACATTCCGATCCAGCACATCTCGGACCGCGTCCTCACCGCCATGAACCGCCACGGCGACAGCCAAACGATCCGCGCGGCCGTCCGCCGTCTCCGTGAGGCCGTGCCCGATATCACGCTCCGTACCACCGTCATCGTCGGCTTTCCCGGCGAGACCGAGGAGGAGTTCTCCGAGCTTTGCGAGTTCGTTAAGGAGGCGCGCTTCGATCGCTTTGGCGCCTTTACGTATTCGCCCGAGGAGGACACCCCCGCCGCGCTCCTTCCCGACCAACTTGACGAGCAGGAAAAGCAGGATCGCTACGATACCGTGATGGCCACCCAGCTCCCGATCGCCGAGGAGCAGAACGCCAAAAAGATCGGCAAGACCCTGACCGTGCTTTGCGAGGGCTACGATCCCGTGGCCGAAACGCATTACGGCCGCAGCGAGGCCGACGCGCCCGACGTGGACGGCAAGATCTATTTCTCGGCGCCCCGCCGTCTTGCCGAGGGGGAATTTTACGAGGTAAAGATCGAGGAGGCGCTCGACTACGACCTTGTCGGCCGCCTTGTTACGAAAAAGAAAAAGTGAGGTAACCGCCATGAAAAAGATGAACCTTCCGAACACACTCTCTCTTCTTCGCGTCCTGTTTGTACCCCTCTTTATGGCCGCCGTCGTTTTCGTTAAGATCCCCGCGGGTGCTACCTTCTGGCAGACGCTGGGCCTTGCGGCGATCCCCGCCGCGATCTTCGGCCTGACCGCGTACACCGATCACCTCGACGGCAAGATCGCCAGGAAATACAACCTCATCACCGATTTCGGCAAGTTCATCGATCCCCTTGCCGATAAGTTTATGGTCTTTGGCGCGCTCATCGCCATCCTCGTCTCCCGCCCCGACATCGCCCCCCTCTTTGTGTGGGTGGCCGCCGTCATCATGCTGCGTGAGCTGGCCGTGACCTCGCTCCGCCTGGTGGTGGCAAGCTCAGCAGGGAAGGTCGTGGCCGCCTCCTGGTGGGGGAAGGTCAAGACCGCCACGCAGTGCGTCTCGATCCTCCTTATCCTCCTTGAGCCCGCGATCCTCTATGCCGCCCCTGCCGGCTTTCCGCCCCTCTGCTCCTACCTCGCCATGGTCGCGATGCTCGTCACCACGATCGGCTCCGGCATTGACTATTTAAAGACCTACCTCCCCTATATCGACACGAATAAGTAAAGATGACTTTACATAATTCGAAATGGATCGGCGCTCTGGACTGGCGCACCTGGCGCCACCCCTCGCGCACCGAGCCCCCACCCTCGCCCTATCTGATTCGCGACTTTTCCGTGGCCGAGCTGCCCGCGCGCGCCACGCTTCTCGTCGCGGGGCTCGGGCAGGCGGCCTATTACGTGAACGGCAGGCGCCTTCCCGATTCGATCCACCCGACGCCCCCCTCGACCTACGCGAGGAGCGTTTTCTACCGCC
>JAFVYX010000114.1 GCA_017500625.1 Clostridia bacterium
AAAGTGACCGCCGCCACGATACTTTTCAAGAATGACCTGCACGTTGACAGTGCCGTCCGAACGCGCGGAGATGTAGACCGTGTCCTCGATCTTGACGATCGCAAAGGAGGTGTTGACTCCCTTGACTCCAAGCAATCCGTCCGCCGCCTTGGCTGCCGCAATGCGGTAGGTGGCATCGGCCTCCTCGCAGTCGCAGGCGGCGATCGCCACGTGCTTGCGGTAAATAACAACGTTGCTATTGAAGTGCGCTTCCTTTTCAAGATCCTCTGCCGTCGTTTTGAAAAATTCAAAGGTCTCACCGGGGTTCGCCCCGGCGCCGCGTAGAAACTGTGCCACGGCAAAGGTGCGCGTGCCCGTGTTGCGCGTAAAGCGCTTGGTATCAAGCAGCACGCCCGAAAGCAGAAGCTCGGCCTCCTCCTGACGGAGAACTCTCGAGCCGGTGTTTTGCTCAATGATCTCGGAGACCAGCTCCGAGGCCGAGGAGGCGGACGGCTCGATGTATTCGAGCTTGACCGAAGAATTGTAAGATGCCGTTTTGATGTGGTGGTCGATCACGGCCACCGTTTGCGCCTTTTCCATAAGGGCGGGGCATTCCACGTAGCCCGAGTTGTTCACGTCCGCCACGATCAGCAGCGTTCCCGCGTCGGCAAGGTCAAGTGCCTCGGCGCCGTCAACGAACATGCCCTTATACTCGCTCAGGTGGGCGATCCTTTGGAAGCACGCCGCCAGATTCTCGTCGTCACGGTTGACAACGATATTGACGCGAACGCCCTGGTTCAAGACCATACGGGCAAGGCCGACCGAGGCCGCAAAGGAATCGTAGTCGCCGTAGCGGTGCCCCATGATCAGAACGTTATCGGCTCGGCCGATAAGGGAAAGCAGCTGCCGCGCCACGACACGCGCCTTGATATTCACACGCTTGTAGCCCGTTTTGGTGCGGCCACCAAAGAAGGAAACACCGTAATCGTCACGGAGAACGACCTGGTCGCCACCACGCTGCAGGGCAAGGTCGAGGGCATACTGAGCCGCACGCTCACGCTCCGCCAACGTTTTTCCCTCCAGTCGGGAAACTCCCAGCGAGATCGTGATCGGCATCGCATCGCCGACGCGGATCGCGCGGATCTCATCGAGAATGTCAAAGCGGGTGCTAAGGCATTTCTCAAGATGGACGTCATCGAAGACCATTAGATACTTATTGCGGTCGTACGCGCGGAAGAGACCGCCGATCCCCTCGATCCAAGAGCGCAGCCGCTCCTCCACTCTCGACGAGGTCTCGGCGTACTCATTCTGAACGAACTGCAGGATCTCCTCAATGTTGTCAATGATGGCATAAGCCACCACCGAGCGCTCCTCGGCATAAGCGCGCTCCGCTGACAGACGTGCCGTCTCATCATAAAGGTTCAAGAGCATATACCGATGCTCTCCGATGGTCAGAGGAATGCGATGCACAAGGCAGCGGCGTGAGCCAAAATCGGCATAGGTCTCGCCCCCCTCCCCCTTGCTAAGGATGCAAAGGTTGGCAAACGGCGTACCGGCAGGAACGCTATCACGCTCCGACACCCGCAAAAAGGCGGGGTTGGAGAAAAGGACACGCCCCGTCTCGTCCGAAAGGAGGACCGGGTGGTGCATCGCCTCCAAAGCTTCCCCGATTTCGGTATCAAAAATGGTATCCACAACACGCGGGTCTCCCGTCCCATCGGTGCGGCGGCGCCAATAGACCCAAAGCGCCAAAAGCGAGAGGTAAACGAGGACCGTCAGCATCACCGCATAGAGATCGTTTCCCTCGGGAAGGAGAAAGCGCAGCAGCATAAAGAGTACCAGCATCAGACAAAACAGCACGATCATCACGCCAACGTCAAGCTTGG
>JAFVYX010000115.1 GCA_017500625.1 Clostridia bacterium
AGGTGCAGATCTCCTCGCAGTCCTCCCCCGTTGAGAAGGCGGCACGGCAGACGTTCGAAAAGGTGAACTTCTCCCGCGTCATCCCGTTTTTATCATCCTCCGAATCCCTGAGCATCGTAAAGATGATCGCGCGGAGCATCGTGCGTGCCCCCTCGACCCAGGTGCGGTCCTTCGGGTCGCCGTCCGGCACGATGATGTGCGAAAGGTCGGTCAGGGTGCGCTCGATCTCGTCAAAGAGGGTCATCGCGCGGGCGTTGGCGGCGCAAATGGCCTCCTCACTCGTATCGTGGCGGACGCCGTGCTCGGTATAGACGAGGATCTCGCCCTTTTTGATCTCGTGCAGAAGGCGGATGCGCTCGTGGTAGGCGTCAAAGATCTCGGTCAGGAAGTTATAGCGGGTGGACTGAAAGGGGTGGCGCATATCCAGCACCAGCACCTCGTAGCCGCGGGCGCACAGATAGGCACACTCGGCCTCGCTGATGTCACCCTTCAGGTCGGTCGTCAGGAAGGAGGGGCAGGCATCCTCGGGCATCGAGCCGAGCAGATGCAGGACGTTCTTATAGAACACCTCGGTCTTGCCCGTGCCCGTGCTCCCCGTGACCAGCGCGTGGCCAATGGGCATCATCAGGACGTTCTCGCCGTCGTAAAAGACGGGCAGGCCGACCGTGCGGAGCGTGGCAAGATCCTCTGCCTTATACCAGGTGGCGCCGCGCACGGGGGTACCCGCCGTGCATTCCACACAGCGGGCGTTCTCGTGGTGCTGGCCGTTCGCCCGCAGGAGCGGGGCGGTGGTTACGATGTCAATGTTCATAGGTAAATCTCCTTGTCGTTGCTTCGCCAAAGCCGATCCCCGCGACGGTGGTATCCGAGGTCAGGAAGGGGGGGAGCTTGGCCACGCGCTTTTCGATCCTCTCGGCCTCCTCCTCGGTGAGGGCGGCGCGGAGGGCGGCCGCACGGAGGCGGAGCCCGCGGTGAGGCTTGATCTCAACCTCCCGCTCGTAGGTCTTGACGAGAAGCAGGGCGTAGTAGTACGCCTCGGCGGTGCTGCCCTGCTCGGCCGTGACGGCGGCAAGGTAGGCCACCGCGGGGAAGGAGCCGCCGTTGACGAGGATACGAAGCTCACGCGCGGCGTTCTCAAGATCGCCGGTGGAATACTCGAGAAGGGCGTTGTCCATTCTGTGCTCGGGGGAGGGCGCCATATCCGAGCGGATGCTGAGCACCCATTCAAGGTGGCTTGAGAAGATCTCGCCGCTCTGGCGGGTGCGGAACTCCATCTCCTCGTACACGTCAACAAGCGTTTTTGCGGCGGCGGTCACCTCGGGGTCATCCCCCACGAGGTTGCAAACGAGGAGAAAGTTCTGGGCCTCGATGTGGCTGCGGATGTTCTGCTCCTCGACCGTGTCAAGCGTTCTCTCTACGGTGTGCAGGGCGGTGTCGTCCTCGGTCACGCCGAGGCTCTTGGCGATAAGGTCGCGGATACGGTGGCGCTGCGCGTCAGGGTAATGGCGGCCCGCGGTAGCTGAAAAATACCGCTCGTAAAGGTCTGTGTAGATGCTAACCATAACGTTCTCCTTTTCTATTATGTCCCGAGGGGTCTCTCCCCTCATCTCTTACGTAACTATTATACGCCGAAAGCTTCGGGGCTGCAAGGGGGCTTTCCCCCACTTTCTGCAGTTATCCCGTAAAAAATACGGCTTTTTCTTCTTGTGGAAAAAAAGAGCGTGCGGGCCACCCCACACGGCTCTATCTTCAGAAAAAGACGACGATATCGTCAATCTGCTCGCCCGTCAGGCGGCAGTAGAACAGAAGATCCTCGTACGGGACGGGGGTCTTACCGCTCTCCCAATTGGCAATGACGTTTTCGGTCGTGAGAAAGACGGCGGCAAGCTCTGCGCGCGAGATGTTCTGGTCCATCTCATACTCGCTGGCCATGCAGTCACCCGTGCATTCTCCCTTTTTTCTCTGAAGGAACCAGCAGGTATAACGGCGCAGATCAATATCGTGATCGCGCAACGCCTTCAGGCGCATCCCTGTCTTTTTCCAATCTATGACCTGTCTTTTCAAAGCAACCATACGGGGCGCCCTCCTTTCACGTTCTTTTTGCGTTATTTTTCGACCCTGTTTTGCAGGGATTTATTATTATAGCAGACGCTATC
>JAFVYX010000116.1 GCA_017500625.1 Clostridia bacterium
GCGAAAACGCAAATCTTGCGTTTTCGCGCAGCGATACCCCAAGGATAGGGAAAAATGAAGCAAGTGACAACGCGCGCACATTTTGACCATATCCGCGGGGAGGCCAAGCCGCTTTCAAGGAAGCAACGCAGAGATGCGCAGGGTTTCGCGGAGATAAAACCGTGCAGATCAAGGCGCACCGCAAGGAAGCAAGGCGAAGGCGTATACCAATACGTCAAGCCGCTTTCAAGGAAGCAACGACGTATGGCGGAATTTATCCCGCCGCGAAAAGATGGACCCCATTTCAAGTGAAACTTATGTTACCCTATCTACGGAAGGAGAAAGGCCGAGCGACACGGCGCTATCCGTTTTTGATTTTTTGCGGCCTTTTCTTCTCTTTCCCTTTTGATAGATTTCTGAAAGGAGGACGGGTATGAAGAAGAACGAGTATGCCACCAACAAGGGCGGCTTCATCAAGGCGCCTTCGTCTCCTGCGGCGCAGGATCCGAAGGCCGTTGCCACGGTGGCTAAGCCGAAGGGCGATCTTCGCGTGGGTAAATAATACTTTACCAAAAAGGAGTTTTTTTATGGAAAACGAAGCACTTAACGGCGCCTTTTCCCTCGGTGATGGGACGAACGACACGTCCGCGACCGACGGGGAGAGCGCTGCGACACCTCTGACGGAGGGCGTCGCGGAGGGAGCCGAGGGCGGGGCGGACACACCCCCGAGCGACGGACTCCCAACCGAGGGAGAGGCCCGGGACGGGGCCGCGGACGAGGGGGAGGACGGCAGGGATTTTGCCACCCTTGAGGCGGCCGATGCCGCCGCCCTCGCCGCCGTCTTCCCCCGCCGCTTTGGCACGGGGGATCTTTCGGGGCTTGAAAACCCCGAGCGCTACGGCGAGCTGCGCGAGGCGGGGCTCTCGCCTCTCGAGGCCTACTGCGCCTCTCACTACGAGGCGCTTCTTGCCAGGCGCCCGAGGGACACCCGCGCGCACCTTGACAGCTGTGCCGTGCGCACGGCAAAAAGCGGCGCCGACCGCATGAGCGCTACCGAGCTTTCGGCGGCGCGGGAGCTTTTCCCCTCGCTTTCGGACGGCGAGCTTGAGGGGCTGTACCGCCGCGCACGCTACGGCGGTCGCTGACACTACACAGTAAGAAAGGAAACAAGGAATGTCATCTATTATCTATTCGCAGTCGGGCGGTCTGCACGATGCGGCGATCGGCCGCCTCGAGACCCCCATCAAAATGGTCATTGAGCATGAGTCGGACTACCAGTCGAAGCGCGGCGGTGTGTGCGACTGGCTCTTCAACGTGGAAAAGTCCAACCGCTTCGGCGAGACGATCGTCGGGCAGAACGAGTTCCGCGTCTTCTCCGCGACCGACGAGGGCGCCGGCGCCGAGAGCGACGGCATTGAGGAGACCTACAAAAAGTTCATCGAGCATATCCAGTTCTCGAAGGAATTCATCATCACCGCCAAGATGATGGAGGACGCGAACTACGGTGTGGCCGCCGATGCCCGCCGCCGTGCCGAGAACTTCACGCGTGCCTACTACAAGACGCGCCACAAGATCTGTGAGTACGTGCTTGCGAACGGCACCTCGGCCCAGGGCAGCTTTGCCGGTGCCACGCTCGACCTCACCGCGCCCGACGGTCTGCCCCTCTTCTCGTCGGCTCACAAGTGGGGCGGCACACAGACGAGCGGCACCCAGTCGAACTACTTCTTCGGCGACATTTTCTCCTCGACCGGCGCCTTTGAGGAGGCCCTCGGCGCGCTCAGCTCGAGGATCCGCAACATGAAGGACGAGAACGGCGAGGTGCTGGGCTACACCGCCGACACGATCATTCTGCCCGGTAACCGCCCCGCCGCCGAGGCCATCGCCAAGAAGGTCTGCGGCTCGGAGGGTGCCCTCGGCAACGGCTACAACGACATCAACCTGCAGTACGGCAACTGGAACCTCGTGGTCATGCCCGACTGGCAGACCGAGGACGACCGCGTGATGATCATGTCGAGCGAGGCCAACAAGAACCTCGGCGGTAACATGTTCTTCAACCGCGTGCCCCTGACCGTCTCCAACTGGGTGGACCACCACACGGGCAACTACCTGTGGTGCGGCCGTTGCCGCTTCGGTGTCGGCTTTGGCACCTACAAGCACATTCTCCTGGCTGTCGGCGGCACCGCCGTCGAGGGCGCCACGGCCATCGCCTGAGGTAACGCGTATGACGGTAGCTCAGCTGGAGGCCGCGGTGGCGCGCCTCGGGTTTGCGCCGTCGATCGATGACGGCGGCGAGCTTCTGCGCGATGCGGCCGAGCGGGCGATCGCCGAGATCCTCGCGGTGCGTCCGCGCATCGGTCGGCTCATTCTCCGCCATCTGCCCGAGACGCCCCTTTTGGCGGTGGCATCGCCGAAGGAGATCCGGGGAGAGAAAACGTTTTCTCTCCCCGAGGGCGGCTCCTTCTACCTCGAAAGCGTGGGGGAGGGACACCTGACGGTAGCGCGCGGCACGCAAAAGAAGGACTATCCCCTGAGCGCGGGCCTGCGCGGCGGGGTCACCGTAACGGTGGGGGCGATCCCCACCGCGGAGGGGAGCGTCACTCTGCGCGTCAGCGGCGGGGCGGGCTTTTATCTGCCCGTTTTGGCGGTCTATGCCTCGCCTTACGCCTTGGCGGCGCCGCCGATCTCCCCCTTTGGTACCAGCGATTACGATCTTTCGGCGCTGGCCCCCGATTTTGCGGGGCTGGAGGGAGCGCCGCGCCTTTCCGACGGCACCCCCCTTTGCGAGGGTGAGGAGGGGGATTATACGCTGGACGGGAGCGTTTTGCACCTGGCACCGAGGCGGGCGTGCGAGATCCGCCTCTCCTACCGCCGCCGCCTGCCCCTCACCCGTGAGGGCAAGATCCCCCTCACAGACGAGGAGGCGGCACTTTTGCCCCTCTTTTGTGCCGCTTACGTCTTTCTTGACGACGACCCCGACAAGGCGACCTTTTACCTTGCGCGCTTCCGCGAGGGGCTTGCGGCCATTCTGCCGCCGCGCGAGGCGGTCACCGCGTTTCGCGACGTGATGGGTTGGGGGTGACGGAATGCAAGGTTCTGTTTACACGAAGATCTATTCCGACATGGGCGGCGTGGATTTTTCGGGTGAGCCGAGCGAGATCTCCGAGCATCGCTTTGCCTACCTTGAAAATATGTACCGCGACTACGAGTCGGGCGCGGGGGCGGGCGTTGAAACGATTCCCGGCTTCCGTACCGTCAGCGACCTGCACTCCCCCGTGCACGCCATACACCCCGACCCGCGCGAGCGCGGCGCCTTCCTGGTTCACGCGGGGCGCGCGCTTTACCGTCTGACTGTCGCCGAGCGAGACACCGCCCCCACGGGGGCGGCTGTCCTCGGGGCGGGTGGGGCGCCCCTCACCCTTGCGGACGGGAGGAGCCGCTCAACGCTCCTTGAGGGCCGCCTCTGCCTTGTGGACGGCGAGCGCTATACCCTCTATGACGGCGTGGGCGCCACGGCAGCCGATGCGGGGGCGTACGTGCCCACCACCTACTCGGACGGCGCTCCCTACGAGCAGAGAAATCTGCTCACCCAAGAAACGGTGGAGGAATTTCACCTCTTTGATGCCGCGGCCTACCCCTATGAGAGCGAGGGGATCCGCTACCGCGTGACCGACGGGGGCGTTTGCCTCGTTGCGGGCATCGATGCCCGCGAGGAGACCGTGATCGTCCCCGCACGGGTGACGCTGGGTGGCCGCGACTACGCCGTGGCGGGCATCGACGATTTTGCCCTGCGCGGCGACGGCACGATCAAGACGCTGATCCTTTCCGAGGGCATCACCACGCTCGGACAATGCTGCTTCTTCGAAATGGCGGCGCTAACGACGGCGGTGCTTCCCTCGACGCTTTCGATCCTGCCCGCACAAAGCTTTGAGGGCTGCACGGCGCTCACAACGCTCTACCTCTCCGAGGGGCTTCTGGAGGTCGGCTACCACGCCTTTCATAACGCGCCGATCGCCAAGGTCTATTTCTCGGGCGCGAGCGAGGATTACTTTGCGATCGCAGGGAACGAGAACATTTTCCCCCTGCACAACCCGAACAGCACCCAGCTGTTCGGTGACGTGCGCTACAAGCGCACGCGCCTGCTCCTGCCTGTGCGCGGCGAGGGGGCCGAGATCACCGAGGTCCGCCTTGACGGTGCCACCCCCGAGGCGTGGGAGGGGATCCTCTCCCGTGTGGAACGCCGCGGCGGTGTGCCCTACCTTGTGCTGGACACCGAGAGCTTTGACCTCTTGTACGGGAAAACGCTTTCTCTTTCGGTGCGTGTCGAGGATACGCTGGCCGCGGAGCTTCTGGCCGAGGGCAAGACCTACACGGGGAGCGGCGCCGGGGCGATCCACGGCTGCCGCCTCATTGCGCGGTACGACGGGCGCCTCTTTCTCTCGGGCAATCCCGCCCTGCCCGGCATCGTGTTTTATACCCACCGCGACAAAAACGGCACGGTGCGCCCCGACTACGTGGGCGCCTTTAACCGCTTCACCGACGGGGACGGACGCGCCGCGGTACAGGCGATGACGGCAACTCCCACTTACCTTCTTGTGCTTCTCGAAACGCCGACCGAGGGACACTCGGTCTTCTGCCACGTGGGGGCCGATACCGAAAGTGACCTTGTGCCCCGCGTCTATCCCGCCGAGGAGGGCGCGGGCGCGCTCGGGTGCGTCGGGGAGGCGTGTGTGTTTCTCGACGACACGCTCTTCCTCTCGAAGGAGGGGCTGGAGGCCGTGGAGCGCGAGGCGCTCACGAGTGAGCGCTGCGTGGTGCATCGCTCGGAGGCGGTCGATGCGCGACTTGTCGGAGAGGCGCTCTCCGAGGCAACGCTCTTCCGCTACCGCACCTACCTCGGCATTGCCGTCGGGGGACGAGTGTATCTTGCCGACGGGCGGCGCCGCTCGACGCGCGACGGACACGTCGAGTACGAGTGGTACTACCTCTCGGACATCGGTGTTTACGTTGGCCAGACCGACCGCTACCGCTACCGCACGGCCTTCCCCGAGGGGGTTTCCGAGGAAACGATGCTGACGGCGGGAACGGAAGTACTGAGGGCGGCCATTCACCCGAGCGGCGGCTATGCCGACGGCGCGACCGTCTTCAGCACGGCGGTCGAGGACGGGGGGCCGATCCTCTACGTGAAAAGCGGCTCGCTGGCCTACCTTGTCGACACCGACGGAGAAAAGACGGGGGGCGTTTTTTCGCCCGCGACCGCCTTTTACGAGTGCGAGGGTCTTCTCTTCTTCGGCACTCGCGCGGGAACGGTGTGCGTTTTCAATACCGACAAGCGCGAGGAGGACGGACGGATCCCGCGCCGCTACTACACCTTCAACGGCCGCGCCTACCTTTCGGGCTGTGCGACAAGGAGTGAGCATTGCGGAAAGCCGCATCTTACGAAAAGCACGGTCCGCGGCGGGGGCGCCGTGAAGCTGCGCGCCATGACGGGCGGCAAGCTGGAGGTGCGCGTGCGTACCGACCGCGAGGGCTGGCGCGTGGCCGACGTTCTGTACGGCGGCCGCCTCGACTACGGCGAGACCGACTTTGCCGCCGCCGAATTCTCCACCGAGCCCGACACCGTGGTGCCTCTCCGTGAGGGGGCGCGGCGCTGGGTGGAAAAGCAGCTTTATTTTGTATCGGAGGAATATCAGCGGCCCTTTGGCATCATTACGGTGGCCTATCAGTACAGGGTCGCAGGGAGGATCAAAGCATGAATATCAGAAAAATTACCGAGGAGGAGGTGCGCTCGCTCTGGGTGCAGCGCCTCTCGGACACGCCGAACCGCGCGGGGAGATTCGGCACACCGGGGCTGACGGCCGCCGAGATCAAGGCGACCTACGACGCCCTCGCGCTCCGCATTGTCGAGCGCTACAATGAGCTGGTGGACGACGTCCTCTCGGGCGAGGTGATGCACCTCATCAAGACGGGGCGGGGCGAGGACACGCTGGCTGACCTGTTCCACGACGTGCAAAGCGGACGCCTGGCCGAATGGCTGACGGTGGACGGCACGCGCTCGCTCGCCCGTCTGGCCGCCGCCTACGACAGCCATACCCACGACGGGGAGTACGCCCCCCTTCGTGACGGCAGGATCCCCGCGAGCGTCCTGCCCGAGAGCTACGAGAGCGCGTACGCCGAGGCCGAGCAAGAACGCATGGCCGCCGAGCGTGAGCGCGAGGCGGAGGAGGCCGAGCGCCGAGCCGCCGAGGCCAGGCGCGAGGCGCTCTCCGAGGCGCTCAGCGAAACGATCGCCGAGGTCGAGGATAGGAGCGCGGCGCTCGGGCGTGTGCTCGACGAGGCCGAGGCCAAGGCCGAGGAAACGAAAACGCTGGCAAGCACGGCGCTTCTTCGTACGGCAAAGCTTGAAAAGCGCGTGGACAATCTGCTCGCCGCCGCCGAGGGCACGGCCTTCTCCTACCGCGAGGACACGAGCGCCGCCTACGAAAAGCTCGTGCCCGAGGACTCGCTCCCCTATGCGGCCATTCGCCGCCTCGGGGGTGGCGGTGTGGGGGCCAACGCCCTCTATCCCTCGGCAGACTGCCGACTCACCGACGACTACCGCTCGGCCCTCGGCCACAGCGACGGGCGCGTGCTCTACCAAACGGGTTTCGCCCCCGGCCGCACGAGCTATTGGGAGGGCTTCTCTCTGACGCTCTCGACGGGCGTCACCTACACGGTGGCCCTTGACGTCTACGTGCCCCCCTCGATCGGCGCCGAGGACAACGGGAGCTTCCACTTTGGCCTCTTCCGCGCCGAGGAGGGGCGGACGACCGTGAGCATTCCCTTCTCGGTCAGCGAGCGCGGTACGTGGGTGCGGCGCGCCTTCCTCTTTGACGGTCCCACCTGCCTTTCGCCCTCGGGAAGCTACACCGATTCCGGCTTTGTGATGCTCGCCTATACGGGCGCCGCCCTGCCGACGGGCGAGAGCGTGCGCTTTGCCCGCTTCTCGGTAACGCGAGGCACAGGGAGCGTGTATCACGCCCCCGAGGACGGCGATGCCGTCAAGACCACGGCGGTGGTGGTGCGCGGGCGCAACCTCATTTCCTGCCCCTATCCCGCCGCCGCCCGCGAGAGCACGCTTCACGGAGTGACCATCACCCAGAACGAGGACGGCAGCATCACGCTTTCGGGCGTGGCCGAGAGGAACGTTTCCTACCCCCTGTATACCGACGCCAACCACCTTGCGCTCCCCGAGGGCGAGGTCACGCTGGCGCGGCCGCCGATCGAGGGGGTGGATCTTTTCCTTAAGACCGAGGAGAAAGTGCGGAGAAGGGACACCTTTCTCATCAAGGAGAGCGATCCCTACTTCGGGCATTACTATCTCTACCTCTATATCCGCGAGGGCACGCAGCTGGACGGCGTGACGATCCAGCCCTTCCTGTGCCGCGGCAACCCGAAGCCGACCGTGCCTTACCTGCGGCCGAAGCGCTACGTCGTTCCCGATGCGCTCTTGCGATTGGCGAGCTACGGCCGCGCCGAGAACTACTATGACACCGAGACCACGTGCTTTTACGGGATCGTCGACCTTTTCGGCAAGCCCTACGCCACCCCCACTGTGACGGGCGTCGGGGATTTTCTCGACGGGGGCGTGATCCCCGTGGAGGCGGGCGGCTCGCTCGTCTTTGAAAACGCGAGCGGCGACGCCGTTTTCTCGCACGTGATCTTTGAGACCAAGCTGTAAGGAGGACCTATGAAGCGACTGAAAGATAAGCTGTCCGCGGCCAACGGGACCGCGGAGCGGCGCTACGGGGAGCGCGTGAATGCCCTTTTGCGTGAGCGCTATTCCCTCTCCGAGGAGCTGTCGCTCCTGCGCCGCCGCGACGAGGCGCCAAAGGCCTTTGCCGCCTACTCGGCCTTTGCCGAGGAGTGCAAGGCGCGCGCCCGTGCCGAGGAGGAGTGCGTATGACCTACCACCTGACCGAGGCGGGCTTTGCCCTTTGCTTTGACCGCGAGACGATCCCCACTGACGGTGACGTTTTGTTTACATTTGTTGGCGGTGATGCCGAACGCGTGTGTATCAATGGGAAATTTTATCCCGTAACGGCAGGGGTGGCGCGCGTGGGGCGCGCGCATCTGCCAAACGAGTTTTCTCTGACCGTGCATACCGCAAACGGCCGCCGCTACCGTGGCGACGCGCTGGCCATTCTTGCGAAAGAGGAGGAGGGCGAGACGCTGGTGCCGCTCTCCGACTGCGAGAGCCACCTGCTTCTTTCGCTCTCGGCGGCGGTCGCCGCCCTGAAAGGGCGTCTTGACGAGGTCGAGGCCACCGTGAAACGGCTGGGCGAGGAATGCCACGGTACACCCATTACCTTTGGAGGTTTGTATGAAAGCTAACATGAAAGTGCGCCCCTTGTGGGCGGTATGCCTTTTGTGCCTTGTCCTGATGCTCGCGGCGGGGGCGGCCCTCTCGGCCGCCGCGGCCGAGGTCGGGGATACGGCACCCACAAGTGGCGGCAGCGCGGGGGAGACGGCGACGGTGAGTCCCCCGTCCGTGACCGCACCGACCGTGACCGCACCGACCGAGGACGGGGCGGTGCCGAGCGAGAGGGGCGAGCCGCTTCCCCTCTCGGCGGTCGTCGGGGAGTTCTTCCGCGAGAATGCCGCTGAGCTGATCTCGGCGGCGACCTTTGCGCTGACGCTCGCCCTTGGCCTTCTTTTCCGCAAAAAGCTGGTGCCGGGGCTCCTTGAGGCCCTCTCGGGCCTGCTCGGCAAGAGCCGCGAGGCGTGCGAGCTGGTGGAAACGGTGAGCGCCGAGGAGCGGCGTGAGCTGGCGGCGCTCCTTGCGCGGGCCGAGGAGCTTCTCTCCTCGGCCAAGGCAGCGGCCGAGCGCGCCGAGACGGTGGCCGAGGCCGTTACGGCGAAAAGGAGCGAGAGCGCCGAGCTTCGGCGCGTGCTGGCCGAGCAGGCCGACCTGCTCTATACGCTCCTGATGTCGTCGAGTCTGCCGCAGTACCAGAAGGACCGCATCGGCACGGCGCACGCGGCGACCGTTGCGGCGCTCTCGGTGGCGCACGATGAATAAACGGCTCGTTTTCCGCGTCCTCGGCTACCTCTTTTGCCTTGTGCCGCCCGTCCTTGCGATCCTTGAGCGCTTTCCGCTCTGGGCGCGCGAGGGGGGCGCCCCCGTCGTCTCGGGCCTTGCGCTCCTTTTGCTCCTTGTGGCGGCCATTCCCCTGCGGCGTGGGCTTCTCTCGCTCTTTCGCCGCTTTCTGGCCTCCCCCTCGGCCTTTACGGTATGGGGCGTTTTATGGCTGCTCTGCGAGTGGCTGGGCCACATCGCCACGGCGGTCGCCGATATTGCGCTGGTGGCCACCGTTTCCTCGTTTGTCGGGGCGGTCTTCTTCCGCCTTGCCGCCAGGGGGGAGAGCGCATGAGCCGCGACCTCTTTTCTCTGGCAGCCGAGGGGAGCGACCGCGCCACCCTCACCGCCAAGCGCACGCTGGCCGAGCATACGGGCGGGATCCTTCTCGTCTTTTGCCTGCTTCTGACGGCAGCGATCCCCTTGGTGCTTCTTGAGATCGTCAATCCCTTTTCGCCCGAGTTCTTTATGCGGACGGCCTACACAGGCCTTTCCTCGTACCTGGCGTACCTTCTGTTTTTGCCCGAGGGCAAGCGGTCAGCCGCTACCGAGGAGAGCTACCGTCAGTCGGGGGAGCGCCTGCGGGCGCTCTCCGAGACGGTTCGGCACGGCCATCTGGCAAGCTTCTTTGAGTATTGCCGTCGCGTATCCGAGGCCGAGGCCGAGCGCCGCCGTGAGGCGCTCCGTGAGCTGACCAAGGCCGAAGCACTCACCGAGCGTGAGAGACGCCGCCTTATGCGGCGTGCGGCACGGGTGCGGGCGGTGCCGATCTCGCCCGCGCGGATCCTGTGCGGCGAGGGACGGGGCGAGGTGAACGACGTGGGGCGGCGCCATCTCTCCTACGGCGCGAGAAGCGCGCTTCTCCGCCCGTTCCTCATTCTCGGCACGGCGATCCTCTTCTCCTCGGTCAACTTTCTGCCCGGGGCCGCCCCCGATGCCGCCACGGCGGTGAGGATCCTTGCGGGGCTTTTCGGTGTGACGATGGCCGCCTTTGCGGGCTACACCGCCGGCTGCGGCGAGATCCGTCACCAAACGGCCGACTGTCACCGCCGCATTCTGTTCCTTTCTTCCTTTTTTGAGGAGCAGGGCCTCTCCCCCGAGGCCGAATAAAAAAGGGGCGAGCCACCCTCGGGTGGCTCGCTTTTTATTTGATTCGCGGTTTATGCCGGAATTCGCCGCCAAGGGCGTGGGAATTCCGTGGAGAAACCGTTGTTCTCCGACCGAGAGGCGTATGACGATACGTCCGAGGGAGGAAACGGCGGTTTATGCCGGAATTCGCCGTCCTTGTTTATTGGCCGCGGATCTCGTGCATTGTAAAGAGCGACTGCTCGTAGAAGATCTTCACGATGTTGATGATCTTCATGGTCATGCGGCCGTCCTCGGGGTAGCAGCGGTAGATGTCGTCGTCGTGCTGGATCTCAAAGTAGCGCCCCGGCTTGAAGGGGAGCGAGGCGAAGTTGGTGATGCCGATGACGCGATCCTTCTCCTCGCCGCGGATCGTGCCGACAAAGCGGAAGCCGTAGCGCGAGAGGGTGATCTCCCCCTCGCCAACGTCGACGAACCGGTTCTGCTCACCGTCGATCATCTGGACGCGCACGCCCGTGGCGATGACGTCCTCAACGCCGCGCTCCATTTTGGCACGGAGGGCCTCGTAGATGCCGCGGCTCCAGGTCGAGACGTGGCGGATCTCCTCACCCACCTCGCTCTCCAGGTGCAAAAAGCCGTACTCGTCACACCGCTCGGCGTAGCCGCACTCGGTGCAATAGATAACGCTCTTGTCGCGCACACGCATGGTGAACTCGCGGTGGCAATGGGGACAGACGTACAGGACGTTTTCTAAGCCCTCGATGACGTTGCCGCGGCGGTACTTAATGCGGAGGCGCTCCTGCTCGGCGTACGCATCGAACTGCATGGCCTCATCGGTCAGCTCACGGATCCTGGCCGTGGGCATATCGGCAAGCTCCTCCTTCGAGAAGAGCTTGTAGATGTCCATATAGGTGCGCCCGGGGCGTATACCCTTGCCCCACTTGGGGAGAACGAAGTACGTACCGCTGGCGCGCGCCACGTAGATGTCGGCGCCCAGCCATTGCAAAAAGCGGTAGGTGGCGTCGGGGATCGGGGTGGAGAGGCCGTCCTCGGTCATCAGCCCTGCGGGGTAGATGACAAGGATCCCGCCCTCGGCGATCACCGAGCGCATGCGGCGGATCTCATCAATGTGTGTCTGGAATTGCTGCTTGGGGATCACCCCCATGCGGGAGATGATGCCCTTAATGGGGAGCGTATTATAAAAGGAACGGCTGATAACGCAGGTCATGGGGGCGCGGGTGGCGCCGATGAGTGTCACAAAATCCAGGGCCGACTGGTGATTGGCGATGACGACAAGGGGGCCCTTTTTCCCCTTGATCTCATTGCGGAGCATGGTGCGCTTAAAGAGAAAGAATGCCGCGATCCCGCACACCACGCGCGCCAGCCAATACACAAATCGGTTGCGTTTGATAACTTTCATAAAGTCCTCCCTTATGGGATACGTATAGTATAACATAAAGCTTCCGAAATTTCAAGAGGGGCTTTTTTCCGAAAATCGGCCATGAGAAAAAGCGGAAAATACCTTGCTTTTTTCGGACGGTGGGTGTACAATAAAGTCGATTTTTCTTACGGAGGTACGCCATGGAGACGCGGTATTCCAAGCGGGGGATCGTGATCCTTTGCTCAGCGGTCTATTTTGTCAGCTACTTCTCGCGCAAGGATTTTGCCGCCGTCATGGCCGCAATGCTGGAGACGGGCGTTCTTGACAAGGGAACGGCGGGGCTCATCGGCACGATGCTCTTTGTCTTTTACGGCGTCGGACAGCTGCTCTCGGGCTACCTTGGCGACCGTGTGAGGCCGCGCCACCTACTGGCGCTCGGCATGCTCGTCACAGCGCTCTGTAATCTCGTTTTTCCGCTCGTGTCGCTCCCCGCCCTGCGCATTTTGCTGTGGGGGATGAACGGTCTGGCCCAGGCCATGCTCTGGCCGCCGATCGTGCGGATCCTGGCCACTCATCTGACAAGCGAGGAATACGCCTCCGCCAACCTGGCCGTGACAACGGCGGCCCACGTGGCCACCATTCTCCTTTACCTCTACGTACCGCTATGCCTGCGCGTCTTCTCCTATGAGGCCGTCTTCTTCTCGGCGGCACTCCTTGCGGGCCTTGTTCTTCTTTTGTTTCTCCTTGTCATCGGGCGGGTACTGCCCGAGGAGAGTCACCGCGCCGAGAGGGCCGAGCCAACGACCACCGAGGGGCGCGAAGGGCTCGGGACGCTCGTTAAGCACGCGGGGCTTTTGCCCATCTTTGGCGGCATCGTCGCCTGCGGCTACCTGCGCGACGGCATTGAGTCCTGGCTCCCCACGCTGTACGCCGAGGCGTTCGGCCGTGCGGCCGAGGAATCGATCCTCATTTCGGTAGCGCTTCCCGTCTTCTCCATTCTGGCGATCACGCTGGTACGCACGATCCACAAAAGGCCGACCTTCAATAACGAGGCCCGCGGCGCCGCCATCTTCTTTGTGTTTGCGGTGGCGCTCTCGATCCCTCTTTCCTTTCTCATTGCGCTGGAGGGCGCGGCGGTGCGCGTGATCTCGCTGCTTCTTGCGGCGCTCGTGTGTGCCGCGATGCACGGCGTGAACTTTATGCTGATCTCCTGCCTGCCCGGGCGCTTTGCCGGCACGGGCTGCATCTCCACGGTCAGCGGCCTTTCCAACGCCTTTATCTACGTGGGGGCGGCGGCCTCCATGTACGGCATGGCTCTCCTTGCCGAGCGCCTTGGCTGGCAGACGACCGTCCTTTCCTGGATCGCCGTCGGCGCCGCCGGCTTTGCGCTGATGCTCCTCGGCCACCGCCGCTACACGCGCTTTATCGGCGGCAAGGCGTGAGGGACCCCCTCACGCCCTGCGGCGCGGCGCATACTCTTATAAAGGAAAGAAAATACAAGAAATGCAAGAAAGCCCCTTGACAAACCGAAAAAGGGGTGCTATAATATCATAGACTTAAGAATACGGCGCCATAGCCAAGCGGTAAGGCAAAGGTCTGCAACACCTCTATCCCCGGTTCGATTCCGGGTGGCGCCTCCAAAAAATTAAGCAACCCTTTGGGTTGCTTAATTTTTTATCCACTCCGAAGGATTGGCATGTAATCACGCCCTTTGGGCGTGTATGTAATCTGCGCCCCGCGCAGTATGGCATCA
>JAFVYX010000117.1 GCA_017500625.1 Clostridia bacterium
ACCGTTCATTTGAAGGCGGGAGACGGCGGCAACGGCGCCGTGGCCTTCCACCGTGAGAAGTACGTGTCGGCCGGTGGGCCGGACGGCGGTGACGGCGGCAACGGCGGTGACATCGTCTTCCGCGTTGACCCCGGCTCCAATACGCTTCTCGCCTTCCGCTATAAGCGCAAATTCGTGGCCGAGTCGGGTGAGAACGGCAAGGGCGGCAAGCTTCACGGAAAAAGCGGCGCCCCCCTTATCGTCCTCGTCCCTCCGGGAACTCTCATCAAGGAGCCCGATACGGGGCGCATCCTTCACGATATGTCCTATGAGGGCGACTTCACGGTCTGCCGCGGCGGCCGCGGCGGCTGGGGCAACCGCCACTTTGCCACCCCCACGCGCCAGATCCCGCGCTTTGCCAAAAGCGGCACCCGCGGCGAGGAGCGCGATGTCCTTCTTGAGCTGAAGATGCTGGCGGACGTCGGTCTTGTCGGCTTCCCGAACGCCGGCAAATCCTCGATCCTCTCACGCATCTCAGCCGCCAAGCCCAAGGTTGCCAATTACCCCTTTACCACCCTTTCCCCGAACCTTGGCGTGGTGTCCACAGGTGGCGATGGCCACGGCTTTGTCGCTGCCGATATCCCCGGCCTTATCGAGGGCGCGGCGGACGGCCTCGGCCTCGGCCACGCCTTCCTCCGCCACGTTGACCGCTGCCGCCTCCTTCTCCACGTGGTGGACGTGGCAGGCACCGACGGGCGCGACCCCACCGAGGACCTCGATGCCATCGATGCCGAGCTTCTTCGCTATAGCCCCGAGCTTTCGGCACGCCCGCAGATCGTGGTGGCCAACAAGTGCGATTCCTTCCTCGAGGAGGAGGAGCACGTGCGCCGCTTTGAGGCGCGTGTCCGTGAGCTTGGCCGCCCGCTGGTCTATACCAGCACCGTGACGGGAGAGGGCCTCTCCGAGCTTGTCCGCCTGACGGCGGAAACGCTGGCCACCCTGCCCGAGATCACGGTGTACGCCGATGAGGTCACCGCCGAGGAGCGCCTGACGCGCGGTGCGGGCGAGCGCACCACCACCGTCCGCCGCGAGAACCACACCTTCTTTGTGGAGGGCGAGTGGCTCCGCAACCTTCTCGGTCAGGTGAACTTTGAGGACCGCGAGTCGATTGCTTTCTTCCAACGGATCCTCCAGAAGGAGGGGGTCATCGACCTTCTCCGTGACAAGGGCATCGAGGAAGAGGATATCGTCAACATCTACGACTTCGAGTTTGAATTCCTGAACTGAAAAAAGAGAGCCACGGCAGTGGCTCTCTTTTTTTGCATCGGCTTTATCGCGTTATCGCCCCTATCGGTCTCCTTTTTACAATAGGAAACCGAAAAAGACAAAAAACTATTGCAAATTGCGACGGCACGGTGTATAATAATCGCAAAGAGAAAAGCCCCGTAGGGCTTTTTCTCAAAGGGTGAAGCGGCGGACGGGCTCCTCCTTGCCGGAGGCAAGCGAGCGGTCGATCGCGTTCAGGATAAACACGGGCGCGACAAAGCTCTCAAGCGGCTCCTCCTGCTCACCGCCGCGAAGAAGCCGTGCAAACGTGGCAAACTCCTCGTAGGAGCAGCGGCCCAGCTCGTCGGAGGGCATCACGCTCGTTACGGGGCCGTCCCAAAGCTCGTGCGTGATCGCGTAGACGTAGTTTTTCTCGGTGAAGCGCCCCGTGACCGTGTATTCGGGATAGCGGAACGCCACGGTGATGACCCCGTCGGTGGGGAAGGCCGCAACCGCGGTCGGATAACGGCCAAACGCCTCACCTACCATCTCCACGAGGTGCTGGGAATAGAAGAAGAAGTCGCCGTAATCGTTTTGCAGTGACACGGGGGCACGGACTTCGGCGCCCAGAGTTTTGCCCTCGGCACCGCTCGCAACGCGCTCACGCGCCTCCTTCACGATCGAGGCGAATTTCAGCATCGAGCCGCCCGAAAGGCGCACGCCGTGCTTCTTGCAGAGGCGCGCCAGCGTCACCGCCTCGTCCTCGTCGATCGTAAAGGGCTTGTCGATGAACACCGCAGAAACGCTATCGAGGTAGGGGCGCACGTATTCCAAGTGGTGCTTGCCGTGGCGCGCTGTGACCACCACGCCGTCCACCTTGCCGACGGCGTCGTCAAAGTGATCCATTGTGGGAACGCCAAAGGCGTCGCGGAGCTTCTGCATCGCCTCGGTGTCGGCGCTGTACACGCCAACGACCTCAACGTCGGAGAGCTCGTCTCGCTCCTTGATGTGGGTAAGAAACGAGTTGGCGTGGGAATTCTCACAGCCAAGAATAACGATCCTTTTCATCGTGCCCCCCTCAGAAGCGGACGGGCAGGGGAGTTTCCTTGTAGGCGTCCTCGCAGATTCCCACGATATCACGGCCCATCTCGGGCGTGATGATCAACTCCTCGGTGCCGTTCAGAACACCGTAGAGGTTGGCATAGAGCTTCGCCGTGCCAATGTCAAAGGCGTTGCCCTCAAAGCTGCCCTCCTCCTCGTGCGTCACAAGATTCTCGCGACAGTAGGTGGGGAGTCCCTCGGGGGTCTTCAAGGATTCAAAGATGACCTCGTGCGCGGGGTTCTCCTCGTCGGTGTAGTACTTCATCTTGAACCAGGTGCCCGTGTTGCACATATAAGCGCCGCGGGTGCCCGTCATCTTCAGGGTGTAGGTGGCGTAGGGGTCGTTCGAGTTGATCTCCACGTCCACAAGGGGACGGCCGGGCGCCGTGAGGATCAGCTTGGCGCAGTCGTCACCGTCGCCGCTCGTCATGGCCGTGCCAAGACGCGAGAAGGCGAGCTTCGCCTCGGGATCGAAATCGAGGAAGCCGAGCGCGAGGCCGATCGGGTGCGGGCCGGTGTTGTAGGTGCCGCCCGCGCAGCACTTCTGCACGGTCTGCCAGTCCCAACGGCGCGAGAAGCCGTTGTAGCGCAGGTTGATCTGCTTCACCTCGCCGATGATGCCGCTGTGCATCACCTCGTAGGCCTTCTTCACAAAGGGAGCAAAGAAGGACTGCTGGAAGACGGCCAGCATAACGCCGCGCTCCTTGGCAAGGGCAATGATGTCGTCCGCCTCGGCGCGGGTGCGGCACATGGGCTTTTCGCACAGCACGTTAAAGCCGTGATCGACAAGATCGCGCGAAACGGGGTAGTGGTCATGGGAATACGAGGCGTTGACGACAAGGTCAACGTCCTTAAGCTCGAAGAGCTCGCGGTAGTCGGTCAGCGCACGGCAGCCGGGGTACTCGGCCTCGGCACGGACACGGCGCTCGGCGTCGGCCTCCACCACGTATTTGACGGTAAAATGCTCGTTCGCCGGGCTCTTAAGATGTCTGCCGTGAATGTCACGGCCGCTTCGTCCTTGGCCGATGATGGCGATGTTCAGCTTTTTCATAAGCAGCTCCTTTCGGTTGGTGCCCCTTTGGGGGCCTCTACCTTATATTATAAAGCGTAGGAAAATGAAAAGGAATATCAAAAACTCAAACATTGCATTGCAAATGATGTACAACGGAGGGGAATATGGAAAATTTGGCGATCCACGCGGTCTTTGATAAGGACATTTTCTATAAGCACGCCTCGGACACCCCGGGCAAGGGGACGCACGCCGCCCACACCCACAACCTTTGTGAGCTCATCTACCTTGTCCGCGGTGACGTCACCCACGTGACCGAGGACCGCAAATACAAGCTCACGCGCGGCGACCTTGTCCTCGTCCGACCCCAGCGCTATCATTTCCTCCGCATCGATTCGGATAAGGAGTATGAGCGCTACAATCTTCTCTTTGACCTTGATACCCTCGGCGTGCCGATCGCGCGTGAGGTCATGGAGCGCCGTGAGGTCATCAGTCTGGCCGATGCCCCTATGACGGCGGCGATCTTCTCGCGTATGGACGCCTGGAACAAGAGCATGAGTACCGAGCAGTTTGAGGAGGCGGCCAAGGTCCTGCTTGCCGAGCTGTTTTACGATCTTTCGCTGATGAAGACCGACGAGGAGCGCCGCTATTCCCAGCTCCACCCGATCCTCTCACGCGCCCTCGCCTACATCAACGAAAATCTCTTTACCGTCACCGACATCGCCGAGGTCGCGGGCGCCCTCTACGTCACCGAGTCCTACCTTTTCCGCCTCTTCCGTATGAAGCTCAAGACCAGCCCGAAGCGCTACATCAACGAAAAGCGCCTCCTGGCGGCCGAAAGCCGTCTCCGTCTCGGCGAAAAGCCGAGCGAGGTCTACCTCGCCTGCGGCTTTTCCGACTACACGGCCTTCTGGCGGAGTTATAAGAAGTATTTTGGCGTTTCCCCCTCGGTGCGCCGCTGAATTTTGGCATAACCGCAAAAGAAAAAGGAGCAATTGCTCCTTTTTCTTTTGCTATCGCGCTTCTTATGCGCTCGACGTACGCTTTGTACGCCTTCGGCATGAGAAACGCGATTTCTGCTCAAAATTCCCACGCCGCGGCAAAGAAAAAAAGAAGCGCAGGCCTGCGCCTGCGCTTCTTTTCGTTTTATTCCTCGATCGTCACGCGCACCATTTTCATGTCGATGCGCGGGCGGTCATTGTAATCGGTGGCCACCATGGCGATCTCGTCCACCGTCTCCATGCCCTCCGTAACACGGCCGAAGGCGGCATACTGGCCGTCCAGGTGCGGCGCATCGGCGTGCATGATGAAGAACTGCGAGGAGGCCGAGTTCGGGTTGTAGGCACGCGCCATGGAGATGACGCCGCGGGTGTGCTTCAGATCGTTTTGATAGCCGTTGGCGGCAAACTCACCGACAATGTTCTCGTCGGCGCCACCCATACCGTTGCCGAGAGGGTCGCCCCCCTGGATCATAAAGCCGGGGATCACGCGGTGGAAGATCAGCCCGTCGTAAAAGCCGCGGCGCACCAGCGCCAGAAAATTAGCCACCGTTTTGGGGGCGACCTCGGGATAAAGCTCGAGGCGAATGATGCCACCGTTTTCCATTTCGATCTTGACCATGAGAATTCTCCTTTTTCTTGCTTTTAATAATTGCTTTGTCTCGGGAATATACTAATGCTATACGATGCTTGGGAGGTAACACTGTGGAGCAGCCGTCCTTGGATCTTCGGCGCCTTTCGGAGACGCTTCTTTTCCTCGTCCTTCTTCTTTTGGTCGGCTTTTTGGCCGTTCGCTATCTTCTGCCCGTGGCGTTTCCCTTTCTTCTTGGCTGGGGAGCAGCGCTCCTTTTGCGCCCCGCCGTCTTTCGGCTTTGCAAGCGCACGCGCTTACCAAGGCGCCTTGTCAGCGCCGTTACCGTGATCCTCCTACTTCTTGTCGGTCTTCTTCTGATCTATGCTCTCGTTTCGCGCCTGGCCCTTGAGGTGCGCGGTTTCTTTGCCTCGCTTACCGATCTTCCGTCGCTCCTTTCGGAGCTGCGTGCGATGCTGGAGGGCTCGCCCGTTCTTTCGTATTTCAGCGAATACGTCGAGGCGCTGCTTTTGCGCACCGTGGAGGCCCTGGCCTCGCGTGTGCCTGCCTTTGTGGGGGAGGCCGTGCTGACCCTGCCTGGAGTCGTTTTGTCGCTTCTCGTTTTCGCCGTGGCAACGGTCTATTTTTCCATGGACCTCGATCGGGTGCACGCCGCCGTCCGTGAGGTGCTGCCTGCGGGCCTTGCGCGCCGCCTTGGCGATCTCAGGGAGGGGGCCTTTCGCGTTGGGGGAGCGTATCTGCGCTCCTATCTCGTGCTGTCGGGCGCTATTTTTCTTGTGATGCTCCTGGGGCTCACCCTGCTCCGCGTGCGTTACGCCTTCTTCTTAGCGCTCCTCTTAACGGGGGTGGACATTCTCCCCGTCGTCGGCGTCGGTACGGTGCTCGTGCCCTGGGGGATCCTTTCGCTCGCGCTCGGAAACACGCCGCAGGGGATCGGGCTTTTTGCCCTCTTTGCCGTCAGCGAGGTCGTTCGGCAGGTGCTGGAGCCGCGGCTCCTCGGAAGCACGCTGGGAGTCCACCCGTTGACGTCACTCCTCTCGCTCTACCTCGGGGCGCGCCTTTTCGGGCTTTTCGGCGTGATCCTGGCCCCCTTTTTGGCGATCGGACTGCGCACGCTTTTTCGCTACCTTTGCGATAAAAACAAAAAACCCGTCAAATGACGGGATTTCTGTTGGTCAGATGCGCTCGACCTTGCCCGAACGAAGGCAACGGGTGCAAACGTAAACGCTCTCGTGGCTACCGCCGACGATGGCCTTGACCTTGCGAATGTTGGGCTTCCAAGTACGGTTGGTCTTACGGTTCGAGTGGGAAACGTTGTGGCCGAAAGCGACGCCCTTTCCGCAAACACTGCATTTTGCCATGACTGACACCTCCTGATCTGACCCCCAAAGGCAGGGGATCTCTATGTGCATTTTATTTGAATACAAATCACGCGAATGTTATTATAGCACATTGCTTTCTAAAATGCAAGAGTTTTTTTCTGCTTTTTTCAAAAAATAGTTCTTGCAATCGTCTTCCGAGTATGATACAATAAAAGTAACCTAAAGAAAGGGGAAATACCAATGACTAAGTTTTTTGCTGCTATCGGCTATATCGCCAGCGTTCTGGCGGCGGCCACCGGCATCATCTGGCTGCTCAATAAGCTCGCCGACCGTGAGATCGAGGAGGAGCTGGAGTGCGAGTGTGAGTGCTGTGAGGACGAGGACTGCTCGGAGTGCGAGTGCGGCTGTGCTGAGGACGTCGCTGCCGAAGAGGCGGTTGCCGAGTAAGGCATACAGCGTAAAAAGTCCCTGCTTGGCAGGGGCTTTTTTCTTTCTTTTGAAAAAAGCGGCGAGGCAACTTGATTTTTTTGCCGCGATGTGATATACTGTCATGGATAGAAAGAGCGCTGAAAGGAGTATGCTATGCAGGTTGCAGTGCTTGGGTGCGGCGTTGTCGGCCGCGGTACCGTGGATCTTCTCACCGCCAATGCGGAGCTGATCGCGGCACGCGCGGGTGAGAGCGTCACCGTAAAATACATTTTGGAGCGTCGGGAGCTGCCCGACTGTCCGTACGCCGATAAGATCGTGCGCGACTATGACGTGATCGTTGAGGATCCCGAGGTCGGCATGGTCATCGAGGCCATGGGCGGCAGTCACCCCGCGTATGAGTTCTCGCTTCGCGCCCTGGAGGCAGGGAAGCACGTGGTCACCTCCAACAAGGAGGTCGTGGCCAATTTCGGCGTGGCGCTTCTTGAGGCCGCCGCCAAGCACGGCGTGCAGTACCTCTTCGAGGCGAGCGTTGGTGGCGGTATCCCCGTTCTTCACCCCCTGGCCGAGGATCTTTCGGGCAACGCCATTGACAGCATTGCGGGCATTCTGAACGGTACCACCAACTTTATCCTGACCGAGATGTTCACGAAGGGCAAAAGCTTTGCCGATGCCCTTGCCGATGCGCAGGCCCGCGGCTATGCCGAGGCCAATCCCGCCGCAGACGTGGAGGGGCTCGATGCCTGCCGTAAGATCGCCATTCTCACGGCGGTCGCCACGGGTGTGCTTGTCCCCACCGATGCGATCCATACCGAGGGCATCACCGCCATTCGCGCCGAGGACGTTCGCGCCGCCGCCGCGGTCGACTGCGCCATCAAGCTCCTTGGCCGTATGGTGCGCACCGAGGCGGGCGAGACCTTCCTGATGGTCGCTCCCTTCTTCGTGCCGAGCACCTCGCCCCTCTATACCATTGCCGACGTCTTTAACGGCGTTCTGGTCCACGGCAACTTTGTCGATAACGTCCTCTTCTTCGGTCGCGGCGCGGGTGCCGCCCCCACCGCCTCCGCGATGGTGGGTGACGTCATGCACGTGGCCTCTGGCGGGGCCCCCGTACACCGTCCCTGGAAGCGTGGCGATGGCGAGAGCGTCACAGACTTTGCCCACTTTGCCTGCCGCCGTTATGTGGCGCTGGACGGCGTTACGGAGAGTGCCGCTGCGGTCATCTTCGGGGAATTGACGGCGATCGCCTCTGAATGTGGCATCTCCTTCTTGACGACCGAGATCAGCGAGCGTGAGTTTTCCGATAAGCTGGCAAGGATCACCGCCGCAGGCGGGAAGCTTTTGTCCCATATCCGCCTTCTCTGAGGGCGGTAATTTCGGGCATAACCAAAAAAAGGAGCACAGGGGTGCTCCTTTTTTCTATCGCGGCTCGCTCCCCTTGACGTACGCGTTGTACGCCGTCGGGTCACGATCCGCAATTTCTGCTCCGAATTTCCTCGCCCTTGACGGGCATAACCGAAAAAAGGAGCACAGGGGTGCTCCTTTTTTCTATCGCGCTTCTCATGCGCTCGACGTATTTTCATACGCCTTCGGCCTGAGAAGCACGATTTCTGCTCCGAAATTCCTCGCCCTTGGCGGGCATAACCGAAAAAGAGAAGGAGCCGTTGGCTCCTTTCCTTTTTCTATCGCAGCTCGCTCCTTATTTATTTCAATAGCCCCTCGTTGCGCGTCAGCGCCACGATGCGGTCGGCGTTTTTGAGGATCGCCGTGATGTTGAGAATCGCCATCGCGGCGATCACGGCATCGCAAACGGCCCACACGCCGTCGGCAGGGAGAACGCTCCCCAAGGCCAGCGCCCCCGCGAACACGGGGGCGTAGAGCCATCGCGCGGCAGGGCGGCGGCAGAGGTGCGAGAGGGCGGTCTGTCCATAGCTCACCCAGCACGCCACCGTGGCGTAAGCAAAGAAAAGGATCGAAAGCGCCAAAAAGGGGGAGGCGGCGTCGCCCAGCACCGTGGCAAAGGCCCCTGTCACCGTGGCGGTGGCCGAGGCCGCGGGGAGCTCGGGAAAGACGAGCAGCACCGAAAGGGCGGTAAGACTGCACATCAGGAGCGTATCGACAAACACCTCAACGAGGCCCAGCACTCCCTGCCGTACGGGAGACGTCACCTCGGCGCCGCCGTGGGCAAAGGGGGCGGTGCCCACCCCCGCCTCGTTGGAGAAAAGCCCCTTGCCGATACCCGCCCGCATCGCCCGTGCGATCCCCGCACCGCCAAGCCCTGCCCCCGCGCTCCTCAGAGAAAACGCCTCGCGCAGTATACGGGAAAGCACGCTCGGTAGTGAAGTAATGTTTACAAAAATCACGGCCAGCGACACGGCCACGTAGAGAAGGGTGAAAAGGGGAATGAGAATAAGCGTCAGGCGCTCGACGCCGCGCCGCCCGCCGAGGAACAAAAGGAGCGTGACGGCGGCAAGGATCAGTCCCACCGAAAGGGGAGGGAGGGGAAGCACGGGAGCGATCCCCTCGGCAATCACGTTGCCCTGCAAAAGACTGCCCATCGTGAGCGAAAGCAGGAGCGAGAGAAGTGCAAAGAGAAGGGCCGCTCCCCCACCGAGGGCAGGGCGGATATAGTCAATGGCGCCGCGGCTCTCGGCGGCGCTTTTCCGCGCATCGAGCGCCAATGTGATCTCGGCGTATTTCAGAATGGCGGCCAAAGCACCGCCTACCCACAGCCAGAGGACCGCGCCCGCACCTCCGAAGCGGAGCGCCACGGCCACCCCCGTGATGTTGCCGACGCCCAGCGTCCCCGCCAGCGCCAGCGTAAGGGCGGAAAGTCCGCCACGCCCCCCGCTCTGCGCCCTTTTTCCTCGGCCTCCGCCACCGCAAAGGCAGCGCAGAGTGGCCCGCGGTCGGCGCAGCGGAAATGCGCCGAGGCGGCGGTAAAAATACAGCCCCGAAAAAAGCAGCAGGGGCGGAAGCGCCGCCCCACAGAAGATACGTGTTCAAGAAATTCAAAAAATGCATACCGTCACCTCGGTATATCCTATGACGGCAGGGCGGTGCGTATGAGCGAACAAAAAGAGCCGCACAGCAAAGCGTGCGGCTCTTGGATTTACGATTGGGCGGTTCCGCGCAGACGGGCGGCCTGGGCCTTGAGTCGGGTGGGAGTATCCAGAATGCGCTTGCGCAGACGCAGCGATTTGGGAGTGACCTCCATCAGCTCGTCGTCGGCGATGAACTCAATGGCCTCCTCGAGCGACATATTGCGGGGCGTGATGAGCGTCAGCGCCTCGTCGGCGCCCTTGGAGCGCACGGCGGTGAGGTGCTTCTTCTTGCAGACGTTCACCGAGATGTCGCCCATCTTCGGGTTCTCGCCCACGATCTGTCCCTCGTAGACCTGCACCGAGGGGCCGACAAACAGGGGGCCGCGGTCCTGCGTGTAGTAGAGGCCGTAGCTCGTGGTCTCGCCCGTCTCGCTGGCGACAAGGGAGCCCGTAAAGCGGACGTTCACGTCGCCCTTGTAGGGGGAATAGCCGTCAAAAACGGTGTTCATAATGCCCTCGCCGTGGGTATCGGTGAGGAACTCACTGCGATAGCCGAAGAGGCAACGCGAGGGAATGCGGTAAAAGAGGCGCTGGCGGCTGCCGCGCAGCTGCATATCGAGAAGCTCACCCTTACGGGCACCAAGCTTTTCCATGACCGCGCCGAGGTACTCCTCGGGGACGTCCACCTCCAGGCGCTCCATCGGCTCACAGCGGGTGCCGTCGATCTCCTTGTAGAGCACACGGGGAGTCGAGCAGCACAGCTCGTAGCCCTCACGGCGCATGTTCTCAATGAGGATCGAGAGGTGCATCTCGCCGCGGCCTGCCATGCGAAAGCTGTCGGTGGTGTCGCCGTCACTCACACGGAGAGAAACGTCGCGCAGAAGCTCACGGTAGAGGCGCTCGCGCAGATGGCGCGAGGTGACGTACTTGCCCTCGGTGCCCGCAAACGGACCGTCGTTGACCGAGAAGGTCATCTCAATGGTCGGCTCGCTCACCTTGACAAACTCCAGGGGCTCGGGCGTGTCGGTGGCCGAAACGGTGTCGCCGATCGTGATGTCGGCGGCGCCCGAGAAGCAGACGATGTCACCGATGCGCGCCTCGGTCACGGGAGAGCGGCGCAGGCCGTCAAACTGGTAGATCGAAACGATGCGCGCGCGGTCGCACTTGCCCTCGTCGTGGTAGTTGGTGATCGCCACCTCCTGATTCTGACGGAGAACGCCGCGCTCGATGCGCCCGATGCCGATGCGGCCGACGTAATCGTTGTAGTCGATCGAGGAAACGAGAAGCTGGAGAGGGCCCTCCTCCTCGCCCTCGGGGGCGGGAATGTAGTCGACGATCGTGTCAAAGAGGGGCTGCAGGTCCACGCCTGCCTCGTAGGGCGAGAGCGAGGCCGTGCCCGCGCGGCCCGAGCAGAAGAGCATCGGGGAGTCAAGCTGCTCGTCGGTGGCATCGAGGTCCATCAGAAGCTCAAGGACCTCCTCCTCGACCTCCTCAATGCGGGTATCGGGACGGTCGATCTTGTTGACCACCACGATCACGCGGTGATCCAGCGCCAGCGCGCGCTCCAGCACGAAGCGGGTCTGGGGCATGGGCCCCTCTGCGGCATCCACCAGCAGAATGACACCGTCCACCATCT
>JAFVYX010000118.1 GCA_017500625.1 Clostridia bacterium
ACGAGGGTTCGAATCCCTCCCTCTGCGCCAAAGCAAGACGGGACGCCCAACGGCGTTCCGTTTTTGCTTTAGGGGCATCGGTCAGGACGAACGCAGCTCGCGCAATGAGCGAGGGGCGACACGGCGTGGCGCACACGCGCCAGCTCCTCCCTGCTTTTTGATTACGTACGAAAGGACATTCTATGAAAAAAATTCCGCGCTCCTCGGAGCTTTTGTGGCTGTTTGGCGTTCTTTTTGTGGCGCTGGGCGTTTCGCTTTGCGGGAAGGCCGATCTTGGTGTCTCTATGATCGCGGCCCCGGCGTTTATTGTAAGCGAGGCACTCGCTTCCCTCTCTCCCTTTTTCACCGTAGGTGTGACGGAGTACCTGATCCAAGGACTTTTGCTGATCCTTTTGTGCCTGGTTCTGCGGCGCTTAGACCCGCGCTTCCTCTATGCCTTTGCCGTGGCCGTCATTTACGGCTACACGCTGGACCTGTTCCTTTGGATCTTCTCGGGACTGACGCTCAATGCCGTTTGGCTGCGGTGGGTGTTCCTTTTGTTGGGCGACACGATCACAGCGCTGGGCGTAGCTTGCTTCTTCCGCACCCTGTGGCCGCTCCAGGTCTATGAGCTGTTTGTGGCCGAGGTAGCGGCAAGCTTCCGCCTGCCGATCGCCAAGGTAAAGCTGGGGTTTGACCTTTCCCTGCTCTCCCTTTCTCTCCTATTGGCCTTTACCCTCTTCGGGGACGTGGCGGACTTTGACTGGGGTACGATCGGCGCGACCTGCTTCCACAGCATCGGTCTTGGGACGTTGGTGACCACGGCGATCAATTCGCCCCTGATTGCCTTTTGGGGAAAATTCCTCGACAAAACGTTTGACAAGGCCCCACGCTTCCCTCGCCTTGCGGCGCATTTCAAGCGCGGGTAATATGACTTATAGGAAAGAACGAGGCCTTGCCTCGTTCTTTTTATACCCACATTCGGGTAACTCTATAATAGCACAGTTATTTTGATTTGTCAACCCGTATTCGGGTAACCTTCGCCCATTCTTCCTATATGATTAAAGTAACCCGTGAACGGGTACACTTGGATAGGGGGCGCGCATGGAATACATCAATATCTATCAGGAAAGGATCCGATCGCTCTGCCAGAGGCGTGGGATCTCCATCAATAAGCTGGCGACGATGAGCAACGTGAAGCAGTCCACCATCGATAACATTGTACGCGGTGTCACAAAAAATCCCGGGGTGCGTACCCTACACAAGATCGCCCTTACCTTCAACATGACGCTTTCCGAGTTTTTGGATTTTGAGGCCCTAAATTTCTACTCCTTTGAGGGTGACGATAAGCTTTACCGATAAAAAACGGCGCTGACCGAGAGGTTGGCGCCGTTTTCATGTATAAGGGAGAAAAAGGAGGAGACACTAAAGGTAAAAAATGAGAGGAGCACCAAAATGATCGAGAAGGATACGATAAAGCTTTTACGCGAATGCGATGCGGGAGTGAAGATGGGGGTGGCATCCATTGACGACGTGCTGGAGCACGTAAGAAGCACCGAATTCAAGGAGATGCTGCTGGAGGCCAAGCATAAGCACGAGGAGCTTTCTCTGGAGATCGACGCGCTTTTGAAGGAATACCACGACGACGGCAAGGAGCCAAGCCCCATTGCCAAGGGAATGTCCTGGATCAAGACGAGCATGAAGCTTGGTATGAACGACTCCGACAAGACGGTGGCGGGCTTGATGACGGACGGCTGTGACATGGGGGTCAAATCGCTTTCCCGTTATCTCAACCAGTATGCGGCGGCGGACGAGAGATCGAAGGACATTTGCAAAAAGCTGATCGCCATTGAGGAGAAAATGAACGAGGATATGCGCGGATATCTGTAAAAAAAGAGAGGCATTGCCTCTCTTTTTTGATGAATGGAAGGTTTTGTTTACTTTTTGGGAATTGGAAGGAGATGGCGCGTGTGCGCGCGGTATTCGGCATACCCCTCCTTTTTTGCCTGACGGCGGTCCGCCATGGGAATACTGACGACGAGGAACATCACGGTGTTGAGGACAGCGCCCGTGAGAAGGTAAAGTCGGCCGTCAAGGAGAGAGAGCGAGGCAAGAGCCACGCCCCACCACATCAGGATCTCGCCAAGGTAGTTGGGGTGGCGGGAATAGCGCCAGAGCCCTTGGCGGATAAAGCCACCGCGGCCACTCTTGCGGTGCGATTGCATCTCGACGTCTGCCACGGCCTGAAGGGCGGTCGCCCCGAGTGACAGGGCCACACCGAGGACGGTGAGGGCGTTGGCCTCGCCCCCCTCGAGGATCGCATAGGCGGCGGGGAGAATGGCAAAAAAGACAACGACCGTGGGGAACATATGGATCCCCGCAAAATTGACAAAGGGATACAGGCGCCCCGTCTTTTCCGAGAGCATGGTGTAGCGCCAATCCTGGTGACCGAGGCCGTGGAAGGTATAGGCCCAGTTGGCGGTCAGGCGGATCCCCCAGAGCCAGACGGCAAGAAGGATCAGCGCCGCGCCGAGCGTCAGGGGGCGACCCGTGGCGACGGCAAGGGCGGTCAGGATCACGGGGGGCTGGACGCTCCAGTAGGGATCGTACACCGAGGCGTTACCGAAAAGGAGACTGAAGAGAAAGACGAAGACGGTGGCCGCAGCATCGGCAAAGAGAAGGCGCGGAAGGAGGAGCCAGGGGGGAAGCCAGAGATAGACGCCAAGGCCGACCGCGGCGGCAGCAAGGTATACGGCGGTAACGATAAGAAAGCTTTTTCCACGATGAGTCACAGTCAACATATAGTCACCTCATAGATAGAATAACCAAAATGGGCTCGAATCGATTATACCATATTTCGACACCGATGGCAAGAAAAAAAAAGGGGCAATGCCCCTTTTTGATTTCAGAAGATCCCCGTTAAGAAGATCTCAACGCCGATGAGAATGAGAAGCACGCCGCCAAAGGCCTCCGCCTTGTGCGAAAATCGGGTACCGAAGTGGCGACCGAGCGAAACACCGAGAGCGCAGACGGGAAACGTGACCGCGGCGATGATGAGCGCGCAAAGAACGGCGTGCCACACCTCGTAGGCCGCGATCGTGAAGCCGACCGAGAGCGCATCGATCGAGGTGGCAACCCCCTGAAGAAGCAGGGCGGGCACGGTGAGGCGGTAGAGGGGACACTCACCGTTCGAGCATTCCTTGGTGAGGGCACCGTAAAGCATTTTTCCGCCGATGACTGAAAGCAGCACGAGCGATACCCACGGAATAAGCCCCTCAAGCGAGGAGAACCACTGAACCACGGTATGCACGCACACCCAGCCAAGGAGGGGCATAAGTCCCTGAAAGACGGCAAAGGTGGCGGCGATGCCGAGCAGCTTACGGCGGTGCATATGCGGCTCGGAGAGGCCGTTGGCCAAGGAGACCGAAAAGGCGTCCATCGCAAGCCCGAGGCCAAACAGCACGCTGTTGAGGATGAACATAAAATCGACCGTCATAACGTCCTACGGGGCCAAGGCCCCACCTTTCATAAAAAAAGACTCACGTGCGTGGCTCCAAAGTCCTTCCGCACATGAGTCTCGCATTTTAAAGCAAGCCAGGCGACGACGCCAGGGTGTTGACTTGCTGCGACAAGCGCTTGCTACTCCCTCATGAATACAAGGAGAGTATAGCACAAGGCGTTCGTTCTGTCAAGGCGTTCTCCATATTTCGCGGTCATTCCCTGAGCGTGGCGACAAAGCAGCCGTCGTACTCGCGAAGGAAGGCCTCGGCACTGCGGATCATACGCACGGCCACCTCCCTGCCGCGGAAGGCAAAGAACATCGTGGCGTTGCCAAGGTAGCGGTCAATGATCTGCACGCGGAGACGGAGCGTCCTTTCCTCGGCAAAGGCGGCCGAGGCGGCACAACGGTACATAAAGCCGTTCTCGGTGGGGACACGGCCGACGCCGTCCGCATAGCCAAGCTGCGGAAAATGGCCGAAAACGTTCTTGCCAAGCCCGAAGGGCAGCTCTTTTTCTCCCTGGGCGTTGGTGTAGTGAAGGACGCCTGTGCCGTCCTCACCAAAGGTGAAGGAGAATTCGGTGATGCCCGTGGGATTCTTCTCACAGACGTAGGTACGGCCGTCAAGCTCCTGCATAAAGGGCGATTCGGGCTTGCCGTGGGCGGCACGGAGGGAAAGGTGCGAGAGATAAGCGTCGAGCGCGGCCGCGCCCTCGCCGTCCTCGGGGAGTGGGGTATCGGCGGCGGGACGGACGATGTAATCGAAGAAGGCATCAACGATCATCTCGCCTGCGGCGGCGTTTCCCTGGTTGTCCGCGGTGCAGACGAAGATCATATCGCTCTCGGGCACACAGACGGTAAGCTGACAGCCCATACCGTTAAAGCCGAAGCCCTGCTCATAGCGCCAGATCTGGTAGCCGTAGCCGTGGTTGTCGTACGCGGGATGCCCGACAACGTCATTGTCGACAAGAGGCGAGGTCGCCTCGCGGACAAAGGCCTCGCTGATGAGCTGACGGTCGCCCCACTTGCCGTAGTTGAGCAGCAGGCGCGCAAAGGAAAGCATATCGCGCGGCGTGCAGACAAGGGCCGAGTCGCCCCACGAATCGCCGTTCGGGGTCTTGAGGACCTCGGCGGTCTTGAAGGTGCCGAGGTGGCGGAAGATCCTATCGTTGAGGTAATCGAAGAGCGACGTTCCCGCAAGACGCTCGACAAGCGAGCAAAGCACCTGCGAGCCGGGGCTGTCGTACTGCCAATAGGTCCCCGCAGGACGAAAGGCCTCGCCTCTGTCAAAGTAGAGTGCCGTACGGTCGGGCTCGGTCTCAAAGAACCACTGCGGGCTGCGGCAGGAGGTCTTCATCAGAAGCATATCGCGCACCGTCTGCTCGGCCAGGCGATCGGGGAGAGGACGGTGAATGCGGTCGGGAAAATAGTCGGCGACACGGTCGTCGAGCGAAAGCTTCCCTTCCTCAAGAAGAAGCCCGACGGCGATCGCCATATAGCTTTTTGTCTCGGAGTACATTCGGTGGCAAGTGTCAACCGCAAAGGGCGCCCAATAGCCCTCGGCAAACAGGGCGTCTCCCTTGGCGAGAAGCACGCTGTGCATCGTAAGGCCACGGCGCTCAAGATAGTCGTAAAACTCGAGAACGCGGCGCGAGGACACCCCCGCCGCCTCAGGCGTTATTTTTTCAAACATAGCTGTCTCCTTGTAAGGTTTTGTTTTCATTATTTCTTGTTTTCTGCGGCACCCTCGGTTCTTTCCCCGTTATCACGGTGACGGTGCGGAGCGGGGGTGGTGGCGGCTCCCTCGATACCGAGGTCGTTACCGAGGACCGCGCCGCGGACCAGGGCGGCGCTCCCGAAGCGGCCGCGGATACCGTCCACGGCGACCTCAATGCGCTCGGTCTTCTCATGGCGGAGATCGCGCTCCTCATCAAAGAAGCCGATCTGCTCCCCGTCGTCTCCCTTGACGAGATTCATCGCGGTGACGGTGAGCATACGAATGGGCTTGCCGCTTCCCCACTCGGCATCGAGAAGCGAGAGCGCGGCCTCCGAAAGCTCACGGCCGAGGTTGGTGGGGGGAGAGAGCGGCCGTTGACGGCTGATCGTGCGGAGAGCGGGATCCTTAATGGTCACCGAGACGGTGGTGGCTAAAAGCCCGCGTCGGCGCATTCGCTCACCGATCTCCTCGGAGAGAACGGTAAGCCCGAGGCGGATCTCCTCACGCGTGGTGATATCGTGACGGAAGGTCATTCCGTTGCCGACGCTTTTGGCCTCGGGAGCGTCACGCGGGGGAACGACGGGCGAGGCGTCCTCGCCGCGGGCGGCGGCGCCCAGCTGCTCCCCCGCCTTACCGAGGCGCGAAACGAGGAAGGCGGGAGAGGCGGCGGCGAGGTCACCGATCGTGCGGATCCCCGACGAACGGAGGATCGAAGCGGTGCGCTCACCGACAAAGAGCATGTCCTCAATGGGCAAGGGATACAGGATCTCGCGGTAGTTCTCACGCGTGATGCAGGTGATGGCGTCGGGCTTTTTGTAATCGCTCCCGAGCTTGGCGAAGGTCTTATTAAAGGAAACGCCGATCGAGATCGTAATGCCGATCTCGCGCTTGACGGTCGTTCGTATCCTTTCCGCGATCTCCTCCCCCGTACCGAAGAGGGCGCGGCTTCCCGTGACGTCCAGCCAGGACTCATCGATGCTGAACGGCTCGTAAACGTCGGTAAAGCGGGCATAGATCTCGTTGACCGCGCGGGAGATGCGGGCATATTCGCCGTGATGGGGCGGCACGATGACGAGCGAGGGGCATTTGCGCTTGGCGCTATACACCGTTTCCGCCGTGACGATGCCGTAGCGCTTGGCGGGCTCATTCTTGGCCAAAACGATACCGCGACGGTCCTCAACGCTTCCGCACACCGCCATCGGCACCTGCCAGAGCGAGGGATCGCGCAGGCACTCCACCGAGGCAAAGAAGCTATTGCAGTCGCAGTGCAGGATCACCCTATCCATATCATTCTCCTGCTAAAGGCAGCGTGAAGGTGAAGGCACAGGACTCCCCCTCACGGCTCTCAAGCGTCAGAGTCTCGTTGTGCGACTCCATAATGGTCTTGGCAATGTAAAGGCCAAGGCCCGCGCCGCTTTTATCGCGACTGCGGCTCTTGTCGCTCTTATAAAATCTCTCAAAGATGAAGGGGACGTCGGCCACGGGGATCCCCTCACCCTCGTTGTAGACGGTGACGGCGATCTTTCGTTTTCCGTGCGCGGTAATGGTGATCGAAAAGACACCACCCTCCCGCGAGAACTTGATGGCGTTATCGCAAAGGTTGTAAAGCACCTGGTAGATCGCGTCCTTGTCGCCGCGGACAAGAATGTTGTCGGCGTCCGAATTGAAGCTTACGCCGAGATGCTTGGCATCGATCCTCTGCTCGCTTGAGATGAGAATGAGACGGGCCATCTCACAGATGTCAAAGGAGGCAAAATTGAATTTGCGGGTCCCCGATTGCAGACGGGAAAGATCGAGAAGCTCGGTAACAAGGCGCGAAAGGCGGCGCACCTCCTCCGCGATGACGCCAAGGTAATAATCGTGCTTTTCCTCGGGAATGGCGCCGCTTGTGATCCCCTCGATGAAGCCGAGAATGGTGGTCATGGGGGTGCGAAGATCGTGCGAGACGTTGGAAATGAAGGAGTTACGCATGGTCTCCAGCTGCTCGAGCGAATCGGCCATTCGGTTGAAGGCCGTGCCGAGGTCGGCGATCTCATCGTTGCCGTGCACCTTGACACGGCGGTCAAAGCGCCCTTTGGCGAAGCGCTTGGTGATGCTGCTCATCTCGCGGAGAGGACCTGCGAGGCGCTCACAGAAAAGATAGAGAATGACAAGCGCGCCGACAACGATCCAAAGACTGGAAAGGAGAACGGTGCGCGTCATCACGCGGGTAAGGACGCCCTCCCCCTCCACGGTGGAATAGACGACAAGCGCGCCGACAACGGCCTCGTCCTTACCGTGAAGCGCGTACGCCGACACCACGCGCGGCGGCTCACCGATGAACACGGTGGCGTCACTTCCCGCAAAGTTGCCCTCGCCCATGGCCTCCCCCCACACGGTGTACTGCACGCTCTTACCGACAAGCTCGGCAGGGGTATCTCCTCCGTTGGCGGCGAGAAGCACCACACCGTCACCGTCGCAAAGCAGAAGAACCGTTTCATCGGTGTTGGAGAGAAAGGCACGGTACAGAGCGCCGATCTGTCGCTCACGCCCCTCAAGATAGGCGGAAAGATCGGTATACTCCTTAAGGGAAAGCTCGTTTTCGGTCAGACTCTGCGCGGCCAGCGCCGTGCGCGTGATGTCCTCATGACGGCGGCCGATCTCGTACTCCCCCGCAAAATTCGAAAGTATGGCGGAAAGGATCAGGAAGCTGACGGTCAGGACCAGGGCAATGGTGATGAGGAGTCTCGCAAAAAGACTTCGGAACATTTTTTCGACTTCTCCTTGCATTTCGTGTGTCTTTATGCTATTATTATATACGATTACTAATGTGAAGTCAACTCGTGGCGAAAAAAGTTTGCCTTTCCGCCACGGACACGGAAGTGAGGATACCTTATGAGCAACAGAGAATTTGTCACGCGCTTTGCGCCCAGCCCCACGGGGTATATGCACATCGGCAATCTGCGCACCGCCCTGTATTCCTACCTGATCGCCCGTCACGGCGGCGGTACCTTTATCCTCCGCATTGAGGACACCGACCGCGAGCGCCTGGTGGAGGGAGCGACCGACGTCATCATTAAAACGCTGGCCGATACGGGTCTTCACTACGATGAGGGGCCTCTGGTGGGCGGCGAGCACGGGCCGTACGTTCAGAGCGAACGCCGTGAGATCTATAAGAAATACGCCGAGCTTCTGGTGGAGCGCGGTGCCGCCTACTATTGCTTCTGCACCAAGGAGCGCCTTGAGCATCTGCACGAGGAGGACGAGAACGGTGGCTACGACCGCCATTGCCGTACCCTCTCGCCCGAGGAGGTCAAGAAAAACCTGGAGGCGGGGATCCCCTACGTCATTCGCCAGAAGATGCCCACCGAGGGCGTGACCTCTTACGTTGACGAGGTGTTTGGCGAGATCTCGACCGAGAACGCCGAGCTGCAGGACCAGATCCTCCTGAAGGCCGACGGGTATCCGACCTACAACTTCTGTCACGTGGTGGACGACCACCTGATGGGAGTCACGCACGTGGTGCGCGGAAGCGAGTACTTGACCTCCACTCCCAAGTATGCTCTGCTCTACGACGCCTTTGGCTGGCCCCGTCCGCATTACGTGCACCTGCCTCTGCTTATGGGCCGAGGCGCTGACGGCACAGTGTCCAAGCTTTCAAAGCGTCACGGCGCCGTCAGCTTCCAGGATCTGGTGGCAAACGGCTATCTCCCCGAGACGATCCTCAACTACATCGCCCTGCTCGGCTGGTG
>JAFVYX010000119.1 GCA_017500625.1 Clostridia bacterium
CATACCGTAGTGGTTGTTGAACACGTTGAAGAGGATCGGCATACCGCCGTCCTCAAACTTGCCGTCCATACCCCAGAGCTTCGTGATCTGGTCCATCGAGGCAAAGTTCAGGGCCTCCAGCACAGGGCCGCGGCCGGTCGCACCGTCGCCGCAGTTCGAGATGACGATGCCCTTCTTATGGTTCGAGCGCTTGTAGAGCGCGGCACCGAGGGCAATGGGGGCGGAGGCACCGACGATCGCGTTGTTGGGCATCAGGCCGAAGGGAATGAAGAAGGCGTGCATCGAGCCGCCAAGACCGCGGTTGAAGCCGGTCTTTCTGGCAAAGATCTCGGCCAGGGCGCCATAGAGCAGGAAGTTGATCGCCAGCTCCTTGACGTTGCCGCCCGCGTTCATATGCTTCTCAACGACCGAAAGAACGGCTCCGCCGAGAAACTCCTTCATAATGTCGTAAAGCTCCGCGTCGTCGAGCTTATGGATCGAGGAAAGGCCCTTGGCCAGGATCTCACCGTGGCTTCTGTGCGAGCCGAAGGAGAGGTCGTTGATGTCCAGGCAGTAGGCCTCACCGACGGCCGAGGCCTCCTGGCCGATCGAAAGGTGGGCGGGGCCGGGGTTGTTGTATTCCACGCCGTTGTAGCAGCTCTTGGTCTTGACCTCGTTCAGCATGGTCTCGAACTCACGAATGATCGCCATGTCGCGGTAGATGCGCATCATGTCGTCCTTCGTATAGAGCTTCAGCTCCTCCTTGAGGGTCTTGTTGTACTGGCAGACGGGAATGTCTTCAAAGTGAATGTAGCCGGCGTCAAAGGCGCGGGCAGGATCAACGTATTGACTCTTAGGCATGATTTTTTCCTCCTGATTTGATTACATAAACATGGATTCGCGAATGACCTCGCAAACGGTGGGGTGCGGGAAGACCAGCTTCTGAATATCCTCAACGCGCATCTCGGTCTCCACCATCATGGCGGCACCGTAGATGATCTCGGAGGCGTAGGAGCCGATCATATGCAAGCCGACAATATTCTTGTGCTTCTTGTCGGTCAGGACCTTAAGAATGCCGTAGCCGTGCTCGTTCTCGGCGATATAACGTCCGCTGTACTTCAGCGTGACCGTCTTCACCTCAACGTCAAGCCCCTTTTCCTTGGCGGTCTCGGTCGTTTCCCCCACCGAGGCGACCTCGGGGTTCGTGTAGATGACCGAGGGGATCGAGCGGTAGTTGATGCGGTCGCGCTTGCCGAGAATGTTGTTGATGCACACCTCGCCCTCGCGGTAAGCGGTGTGGGCCAGCATCGATTTGCCGTTGACGTCGCCCGCCGCCCATACGCCGGGCACGTTCGTCTTGCCGTATTCGTCGGTCACAATGGCGCCGCGCTCAAGACGCAGGCCGATGTTCTCGCAGCCAAGCCCCGCGGTCCGCGCACGGCGGCCGATCGAGACCAGTGCGTAATCGGCGGGGATCTCGGTCACCTTGCCGTCCTTCTCGTAGGACACGGTCTTGTTCTTGATCGAGGTCACCTTGGCGCCGAGAATGAACTCCACGCCGCGGGCGGCATAATCCTTCTGGAGAAGCGCGGAGATCTCGCGATCCACGGGGCCCGCGATGTGGTCGAGCATCTCAACGACGTACACCTTAGCGCCGACCGAATTGAAGTAGGAGGCCATCTCAAGGCCGATGACGCCGCCGCCCACCACCACAATGGTCTTGGGGATCGCGGGCAGGTCGAGGACCTCACGGTTGGTGAGGGCAAAGCCCTCCTTCAGGGAGTCGGCAAGGCCGTCGATCGGGGGCAGGGCGGGCGAGGAGCCGGTAGCGATCAGAAGCTGACGGCCAACGTAATCCTTGCCGTCCGCTGTGACCACAAAGCCGTCGGCACCGCGCTCCTTGATGACGGCGGAGGCCTTGACGACCGTGACGCCGCTCTTTTTCAGCTTGGCGCCAACGCCGGCTACCAGCTGCTTGACAACGCCGTTCTTGCGGTTGACCACAAAGGCGTGGTCGATCTCGGCCGAGCCGAAGCTCACGCCGTAATCCTTGCTGTGCTTGGCATAATCGTAGATCTTGGCCGAGTAGAGAAGAGTTTTCGTGGGGATACAGCCCTCGTTGAGGCAAACGCCACCCAGCGCTCTTTCCTCAATGACCAGGGTCTTAAGGCCGGCGTGACCGGCACGCTCCGCAGCGTTGTAGCCCGCAGGGCCACCGCCGAGAATGATCAGATCGTACATTGCGCTCCCCCCTTACTTCGCCATGAGGAGATCGATGTTCTCCAGCGCAAAGCCGAGGTCCTTTAAGAATCTCGCGGCATCGGCGCCGTCCAGCACACGGTGGTCGACCGTGAGCGAGAGGCCCATCGCGGGGTAAACGACGTCCTCGCCGTCAACCTCCTTCAGGCGTCTTGTCACGCAGTCAACGCCGAGAATGGCGGTCTGGGGAGGATTGATGATGGGAGTGAAGGACTCAATGCCGAGCGAGCCGAGGTTTGAGACCGTGAAGGTCGCGCCCGTCAGCAGGTCGGGATTGATGTTGCCGTTCTGCGCCGCGGTGATGACCGTCTTCGCGCTCTTCGAAATGTCGTTCAGCGACATCGTGTCGGCACCGAAAACGGTAGGCACCATCAGGCCGCGCTCGGTGTCGACGGCAATGCCGAGGTTGACCGAGGAGAAGTAGCGCATCTTGTCGTCAAGGCAATGCGCGTTGAAGCCGCGGTGCTTGGGGTAGCGAAGCACGCGGGAGACGGCGTACAGGATCACGTCGTTCAGCGTGATGTTGGCAAGGCCCATCTTCTCGGCGCCCGCCTTCAGCGACTGGCGGAGAGCGAGGAGCTTCGTGGCGTCAAAGGACGAGTTGAAGGTGAGCTGCGCCATGCCGGAGAGAGAGGCGCACATCTGCTTGGCAATGATCTTGCGGATATTCGGCAGCTTCTCGTCGACGTACTCGGCAGGGGCTGCGGCAGGCATCGCCGCCTCGGCAGCGGGGGCCTTGGGCGCGGCAAGATCGCCAAGCACCACCTTGCCGTTGATGCCCGAGCCCCGGGTGGCGCTCGTGTAATCGGCGGCGGCGGCGGGCGACACGGTCAGCCCCTTGTCCAGCAGGGCCTGCACGTCACGCTCGATGATGCGGCCGTTGGGGCCGGTGGGGGCGGCCTTCAGAAGGTCGGCGCCCGTCTTGTCGGCCAGGATCTTGGCACGCGGGGAAATGGCGCCGGTCGCGGCGGCGGTCGCGGGAGCGGCCTCGGTTACCTCGGCGGCGGGGGCGGCGGCAGCGGCAGGAGCCGCAGGGGCCTCGGCAGGAGCGGGGGCCGCCTCACCGGCGGGCACCAGCGCCGAGAAATCCTCGCCCTCATTGCCGATCACACAAACGGTTTCCAGGCAGGGAACGTCATCGCCCTCCTCACGGAAGATCGCAAGGAGCACACCGCTCTCGGGAGCCGGCTCCTCAAAGGAGGACTTGTCAGTCTCGTAGGAGAAAAGGACGTCGCCCTTTTCCACCTTGTCGCCAACCTTTTTGTTCCACGCCGTAATGATGCAGGACTCAACGCTTTGTCCCTGGCGGGGCATAATAATCGGAGTTGCCATGGTTATCTATTCCTTTCGCATCTTTTGTTATTTGGTTTCGGATTTTCTGCGCCTATTATTGTACCACCAACGCACGGAAATGTCAAGCACATTTATATATAATATAGAATACGAAATTATTCGCGCGTCGCAATGGAAAAAAGAAGAAGGGCCACGGCCCTTCCTCTTACGTCACCGTCAGAGCGCCCCCACGCGCTCGGGGACATCGCCCGCCACCACGCGGATCGGCGTGCCTCCAACGACCGTAACGGTCTCGGCTCTGTCGGTCAGAAGGTGCGCATCGGCAAAGCCCTCTATCGTCACGTTCTCAAAAAGGATCTCGCGGCAGCGCTTCGCGTTCAGAATGGGGAATTCGGCCCCCTCGCTTCCCGCCGTCAGGCGGACGTTCTTAAGTCGGAACGAGAGCGGCTCATCGTCCACCGAGGTGAGGTCGCCGGGGAGAGAAAGTCCCGTGATCTCGCAGTTCTCAAAGGTGATAGACGAGAGGGGGCGGTTGCAGCACCACTGGCGGTCGCGGGAGAAGGGGTGCTGAAAGAGGGCGTCGGGATTTTCAAAGCGGCAGTTCCTCACCGTGATGTTCCCGGGGGCCTTGCGGATCTCGGCGCGGTGATCGCAGTAGTAGAGGAAGGGGGTGTGCATCGAGTGACGGCACGCCGCCGTCGCAAGCACGCCGTTTTCCTTTTCCTCCTTGGTCAGCATATTGCGGAAGCCAAAGCTCCCGGGCGCTATGCCGTGGCAGTCCTCAATGAGAACGTCGGTGCCGCCAAAGCGAATGGCCGAGCAGGAGGCGTCCAAAACACAGCGGCGGACCGTCACGTTTTGGTTGTCAAAGCCCGCAATGCAGTCGTCACCCGTGCGGAAGACCGAGTCCTCGATAAGAACGTTGTCGCAGGTGCGGATATCAAAGCCGTCGTGACCGCCGAGAACGGTGATACCGCGCACCGTGATGTCTTGGGAATTGAAGATGGCGTGCGCCCAGTTGGCGCTGTCGGTGATCATGTAGCCCTCAAAACGCAGGTTTTTGGAGGCCTGTACGTTGATGGCGTGCGGGCCGCGGTAATTCTCCTCGCCCTCGGGATCGTAGCAGTTGGCGCCGTCAATGTACGAGCCGACCTCGCCAATAATGGCCACGTCGTGCGCGTTCACGATCTTGATGAGGGCGTTCTGCCAGCGGCTGTACGGATACACGCTCCGCCTCTCGTCGGGCTGCTCGGGAAAGTCGATCGGCTCCACCGTATCGGTAAGGTAGGAGGCGTATTGCTCGGGATCGCGCACACCGCGCAGGATCGCGCCCGATCTTAAGTAAAGCTCACAGCCCGAGCGCAGACGGAGTCCCCCCGTCAGGAAGATGCCGCAGGGCACCACCACACGGCCGCCGCCCGCAAGAAAGCAGGCGTCGATCGCCGCCTGGATCGCCTCGGTCTGCACGCGGTCGGAAACGCATGCACCGAAATCGGTGATCAAAAAATCCATAGCAAAGCTCCCTGGTTTTAATTTGCCTTTATTTTACCACACGTCAATGCCGATTTCAAGCGTTTTGAAAACGAAATATTTTCGGTGCGGCGGTTTTTCTTGCTTTTTTCCTCACTCCGCGCTATAATGAAAAAAGAAAGAGAGTGGTCGCTCCATTAAAGAAGAAAAGGAACCCGTTATGAAGCGGGAATCCCTGAGAGAAGAATTTGAGGGAGCTGTTGCGTGCTCGGGCGGTCCTTGCGCCATGGGCATCGGCTGTATTGAGAAGCACGATCAGCATCTCCCCCCGGGCACCGCTCCCGTCGGCTGCTCGCGGACGCTGGCCGCGGCCGCCATGGACATCACAGTTGATCGCCTGGCTCACATCTTTGAGGTCCTCCGTGACGATGAGGAATGTCTTGCGATGAACGAGGACGTCGAGCCCTCGTAAGCAACGGTTAAGGAGAGCTTTATGTTAGACGGAACACACCTTCTTTTTATCCTGATCTCGGCACTTGTCACGGCCGTGCTTTGCGTGGTGCTCCACCATCTTCGCCGCCCGCGCCTTGGGCACGCGGCCGTTGTCCTTGCGGCCGTTGGCACGGTCGCTTTGCATTACAGCCCCCTCTGGGTGAGCTACCTGACCACGGGCACCGCCACGGTAGCGGCCGAGATGCTCTTTCTCATTTACCCCTGCCACATCTGTATGTGGCTTCTCGTTCTCTCCTCGGCGCTTCTCCAAAAAGAGGATCCCCTCTCGCGCCTTATCAAGGATTTCACCTTCTGGGGTGGCACGGTCTGCGGTACGATCGGCCTTGTCCTCAACGAGAATTACGACCACATGCCCGATCTTAGCAATTACAACGTCTTAAAGGGGCTGCTTTCGCACAGCGTGATGGTCCTTGGCTGTGTGCTTCTGCTCGTTCTGGGCCACGTCCGTATCCGCGTCGGCCGTGGGCTGGCGGCGGTGGTCGCGGGGCTTGCCCTCTTTTATCTCAGCGGTCTTTTTGTCAATGCGCTGTTCGCGCATTACGGCTTGCCCTCGCGCAATGCGATGTACCTCGAGAGCACTCCCTATCCCGCGCTTCCGTGGATCAACAGCGCCACGGTTGCCCTCGCCGCCCTTGCCGTCGTCTTTCTTTCGTCGGCCCTCTACGAGTGGTTGGCCCTGCCGCGCGAGGAGCGCTGGTACCGTCGCCTTATGGCCGTCATCAAAAAACACCGCTGAGGGCGCAAGGAGATGCCTTAGCAAAAAAGCACGAACGTTCGTTCGTGCTTTTTTTGTACGCTGTTTTTGGTGTTACAGTGCCTTCATAAGCAGATATTTTTGGCTTCCGACGGGAATGTCGGGCAGACTTCCAATGACCTCATAGCCGTGCTTTTTGTAAAATTCCGGCGCCTGCCAGCTCATGGTGTCAAGGTGAACGTGGTGGCACCCACGGCGCACCGCCTCCTCCTCGGCCGTGCGCAAGAGCCGCGAGCCGATCCCCCTGCCGCGGCAGTCCTCCCGCACCCACAAAATATCCACGTACAGCCACCCCCAATACGTACCGCCGAGAAGGCCGCCGACGATCGCGCCGCGCTCATCGTGCTCCACAAGATGGAGGGGCGTGTGACCGTCTTCCCCCACGGCCGCATCGTTGAATTGGCGGAGCGCCTCCCGTATATGCGCGATTTCGTTTTCGGTGGGCGAGTGGTTCCTATCGTCACCTCGTTGATTTTTGGGATTGGATGAGTCATTATATACCACACGGGCCATCAAAAGTCAACCGAATGCCGCCGTGGGGCGCTCAAGGGGCTTGGGTGCCTTCTCTTTTGCGCGACAACCGCGCGTGGATCCCACGGTACGAAAGACCCAGCAGGTAGAGGAGGATCAAGAAGAAAACAACCCAGTAAAAGGAGCCGATCTTCGGCGGCCATTTGGCAATAAAGCCGAAGAGCCCCACCTCCGAATAAAAGTCCATAAAAAAGTAAGGGTAAGGGTCGCCACGGCCAAAGTCCACCCGCAAAAGGCACAAGATCCCGGCGAAAACGAAGTAAAGGAAGGGCGGGATCAGCGTGAGGGGAACCGCGCCCTTGTCAATGCGGGCGATCTGCCGATCGGTAAAGAAATCAAAAACCGACAAAAGGGGCACCGCAACGTGCGTTACAATGCTGGCAAACGTCCACACGTTAAAATCGGCAAAGGGGGCCAGCACCGAGCAAAAAATAAGGCCGGTAACGGTGATGGACACCGTAAAAATATACTTGAACGCGCTGACCGTCCTCCACTGTCTCTCGGTGGCGCGTCCCCGCAGCAGCATCACGGCAAAAAC
>JAFVYX010000120.1 GCA_017500625.1 Clostridia bacterium
GCACCTGGACCGAAATGAGCGTTCGTTGCCCCTGGGGTGCCGACCATGCCTCGATCTCCAATCTCTCCGGCCGCCTGCCCGGCACGGGCACCTGGATCGGCGATCCCAACAAGGTGGGAGCCAACATCGGCATCAACATAGCCAACCTCTCCTACTTTGATATGACGCAGTTTGCGCGCTTTGTCCCCACGGATGCTCGCGTCATCATCAAGGCGGGCTGGGCCGATACGGTCTGCCCCTCGACGGGTATCGCGGCGACCTACAACGCCATTCGCGGCGAGAAGCAGCTGACCATGACGCAAAACTTTGACCACACGGGAGCGCCGCCGGCGGATAAGTCCTTTGTGTCCACAGTGAGCGAGAATTGACCCCCAAAGGGGCGGAGAGATCCGCCCCTTTTTAACATGTTGCACAAAACGCCGACACACAGTCAAGCAAAACAACGAAAAATGACGTCACACCTTGAAAAAATGCGCAAACGGTGCTATAATTTACGATGTTAAGGTTTCCTTAAAATTTTTAAGAGAGGTGTCCTATGAAGCATTCGAAATGGCTCTTTTTCGTTCTGCTCGTTCTGGTCGCCACGACGTCGCTGGTGTCGTGCGATCTTCTCGCGCAGTACGTCCCGGGCCTCGTCCCCACCACAACGTCCACCGAGGTGACGACCATGACTACGACCGAATCCACTCCCGCCTCCACAACGGCCCCCGTGACCACCGTCACGACGGCTCCCGTCACCACCGTGACCACCGCCGCCACCACCGAGAAGGTGCCGGTCCCCGTGGCGCCCAACGCCGTGGTGCAGAAGACGCCCGCCGGCGTTCCCGTTTTCAGCTTTGACGGCAACCTGGCTACCTACGCCGTCGGCTACGAGACGGGGGCTGAGGCCGCCGCCGAAACGCTGGCGACCGCCCTCGGCAAGACCGCCGCGGCCTACGATGCGAGCGTTGCCGCCTCACTCCATCTCGCGATCAAGGCGGACGGCATCGTTCCCCTTGCGGCGGGTGAGTACCACATCTACGTAACCAAGGGCACGATCCATATCCTCGGCGGTAACGCCGCAGGCCTCAGTGCGGGCGTTACCGCGTTCCTTGCCACGGTTGAGGACGGTACTACCGCCATGAAGTCGCACGAGCACGTCATTCACAAGGCCACCCTTCCGCCCAGCGTCGAGACGGTGACCGACTACGCCACGAAGACCCAGCTGGTCGGTGGCACGACCGAGAACTCGACCGAATACGATCTTGGCGATGAGGTCATCTTCGTTCTCGATCTGAAGTCGAACGGCATTGCCGTGGGCTGCACGACGTTCAAGTACACGATCTCGGCCGACGAGATTCCCGTGAGAGAGTACATCAAGGGTGAGGTCATCGGTGAGAGCGGCATCGTTGCCTTGACGGTCCCCGCCTCCTTTACCCAGTACGCGGGCTCTGTCCGCGTGCAGGTCGATGCCTACGACAGCACGGGCGCCCTGATCAAGGGCCGCTACTCGAACGGCAACACCGCCCCGAACTACACCTTCATCGGCGGTGCGATCATCGATTTTGAGAACGTCACCTCCGACGTTCCCGAGCCCTCGAACTTCGAGGAGTTCTGGCTCTCGCTCCTTGAGGATCTTCCCGATCCCACCAAGGCCCCGTCCTCGACCCAGCGCTTCCATAACGGCTTCCAGATCTACAAGATGGACGCCGAGTACCTGACGAAGATCGGCTAATCCTTCTCTACTCGAAAAGTTCGACATCTACGAGATCTTCCTGTACTGCGACGATAACAACGGCCGTCCTGCCGTTGGCTACGTGTCGGTGCCTAAGGCCAAGCTCGGAACCACCGCCACCCTGCCGATCAAGATCGGCCTCAACTCCTACAGCGGCGGCGCCTCCTCGCGCGACGGATTCTTTGCCACCGATGAGAACGCGATCCGCGTTTGCATGCACCCGCAGGGTATGCCCCTCTATTACTACGAGGACGGAGAATTCATCGATTCGGGCCTCAAGAGCCCCGGCGTGAACGACAGCTTCGGTCTCAAGGGCCCGGATTTCGACGCTCCCGCCACGGCCGACCTCACCAAGATGCTCCTGCGCAACGTGCAGATGCTCCGCTTCCTCTCGGACGATGCGTTCGACGGGGAGCTCCCCTCGCGCTCCAAGCATCACAACCTCACAAAGGACGATAAGACCGCCTTCCAGGCCATGCGCGATACCTTCAACGGCACGATCGTGTTCAACGAGGGCGGTAGCATGGGCGGCTTCCAGAACGTCGCCACCGCCGCGCTCTGCGGTATGGCTACCGAGATCGACGTGATGTCGGTCAGCGTCGGATCTGTGGCGATGCGTTGCCCTTGGATGTGTGACCCTGTGGCTATGGCGGGCCTTACCGGCCGTATCGGCGGTGCGGGTACCCGCATTGGCGGCGGTCAGCAGATCAACGTCGCCGGCCTTGCCTACCTCGATACCGCGCACTTTGCGAAGTATCTCCCTGAGGGCAGCACCCTGACGATCCTCGGCGGTTATGCCGACACCACCTGTCCCTCCACGGGCATTGTGGCGCTCTACAATGCCGCCAAGGTCGAGAAGCAGCTGACGCTCCGTCAAAACTGCGACCACTCGGGCAGCCAGCCCGCCAAGTGGGAAAACGCTTGGATCGAGGACATCGTCTCGGCTCCCGCACAGTAAAAAAAGCAGCGCCCCACGGGGCGCTGCTTTTTCATAGCACGCCATAAACCAAAAAGGACGTCCTTTGGACGTCCTTTTTGGTTGGTGCTCCTGTGGGGACTCGGTCGCAGGGCGGCCACGGAAAGGCGAGGGGATTTCGCCTTCCCTCCGCCCCTTGGTCGGTCGCGGCTCTGACGGTCCCCCGGACCGTCATTCACTTCCGCTCCTATTCGAGTCCTCCTCGGAGTACCGTTGTAAACCAAAAAGGACGTCCTTTGGACGCCCTTTTTGGTTGGTGCTCCTCCTGGGACTCGGTCGCAGGGCGGCCACGGAAAGGCGAGGGGATTTCGCCTTCCCTCCGCCCCTTGGTCGGTCGCGGCTCTGACGGTCC
>JAFVYX010000121.1 GCA_017500625.1 Clostridia bacterium
ACCTCCACCACGCGGAGAAGGTGGGAGAGCGAGAGGCGGCAATGGGTGGAGTGACGCTTTCCCTGAACGTGGGAGACGATGAGGGTGGGGGTGCCCCACTCCTCGGTGATCGTATAGACGTAATAGGTGGAGAAATAGCGGAGAAAGACGAACAGGGCGGCCACGGCCAAAAGCAGGGCGGAAAACTGCCAGAGCGAGCGCATTTCGAGGACGTTCGCCATGCCGAGGGTAAAGAGAAGGATCGCCCCGATACCAAGAGCGGAAAGAAGCCACGTGGCGTTTTTGTTGGCGGGGCGCGGACGGTAGCGGTATTCCATTACGAAAGCTCTCCGTTCTTCACGCGATACTCCTCGAATTCGCTGTATTTCTCATGGTTTTCGTAGATCACGATGCTCCCCTCGGGCTCATCGGCACCCGCGCGGTAAATATCGAGACGGATCCAGTAAACGCCGTCAAGCTCCAGCCCCTCAAAGGCGAGGCGCTCATAGCGGTAAACGGCAAACTCCGCCTCACGGCTTTCAGAGGGGGTGTGCTCTTCCCCCACGGGGGTGACTCCGTCTGCGGCCGCGCCGCGCGAGCAAAAGATGCGGTAGGTGAAGGGGACCTCGGCCTCGGGATCAAAGGCCTCACCGTACTCGGCAGCCAAGGCGGCGAGAGTCGATTGGTTATAGCGCACCGTGACCTGCAAGCTGCCCGTATCGGGGGCGACCAGCATCTCCCCCGCGAAGAAGAGGCCGTCGCGTGGGTCCTCATAATCGATGCGGATCTCCTGGCGCTTTACGGCGAGGGTGCCGTCCTTATAGGCCGCCGTGAGGGCGGGGGTGGGGATCAACGACCGCATGGAGCTTGGGTAATACGAGCCAAGCCAGAAGCGGAACGCAAGCGCCGCGGCAATGCCGAAAACAAACGCCGCGATCAGTATTTTTACGATTTTTCCTGCCGATTTCATTCTATCACCGCCTATTGTTGCTTCTCTTATTTTACCACACACTCTCCCCTATGTCAAATGAATTTTCCGTGACAACGTGGGGGTAGGAGCACTCGGGGAAAAAGTAGGAATTTTTTTTCGGTAGCCACTTGACAATTTACGGAATATTGAGTATAATGGTTTGTGCATGTCGCGCACCGCGGTGCTTACCGTGAATCGGCGCGACGGAGGCATAATGAAACTCGATCTTCGCTCACTTCTGGCAGGTGAGATCCGTTCGCTCCCCGTCAGCTTTGCGCTGGAGGTGGATAAGGCATTGCTTGCCGATCCGCAAAGTCCTCTGTACGCGGTCAGCTTTCGCGGCCCTGTGGACGCCCATGGCGAGGTGGTCAACAATGCGGGGTACATTCGCCTTTTGCTTACGCTGTCATCAAGCTACGTTGCGCCCTGCGCCCGTTGCCTTACCGACGTCCCCGGTGAGTTCTCCCTCTCGGTCGAGAGGACGGTGGTCACGCCGAAGATGGCCGAGGGCATGGACGAGCGTGATGACGATTTCATTGTCACCGAGGACGGCTTTTTGGACGCCGATGCGCTCCTTTCCGAGCTGTTCGAGATGAATTTCCCCACAAAGATCCTCTGCCGTGAGGATTGCCGCGGTCTTTGCCAGCGGTGCGGTGCCGACCTGAACGTGGCGCCATGCTCCTGCGGCGGCAAGGAGACCGACCCGCGCCTGGCGGCGCTTGGTCCGCTTCTCGAAAAGCTCCGTGCCGAGGAAGCGGCCGAAACCAAAGATGGTAGCAAAAATTAAAAAAATATATATGGCACACAGTGCTTACTGACCAAGGAGGTGTAAACACAATGGCAGTTCCGAAGAGAAAACAGTCCAAGGCCCGCAGAGACAAGAGAAGATCCAGCACCTGGAAGCTTGCTCTGCCCACCCTTACGAGATGCAAGAAGTGCGGCGCTATGATCCTTGCTCATCGCGTTTGCAAGAAGTGCGGCGCGTATGACGGCGAAGTCGTCATTCCCCAGGACACCACTCCCGCTAACTAAACCGCATCAAAAAGAAAAGCCACCGTTTTCGGTGGCTTTTCTTTTTATTCCGTGCGGTATTGCTTGCGGTAGGCACGGGGGGTCAGGCCCGTATAGCGCTTGAACGTCTTGCCAAAGTAATTGGGGGAATCGAAGTGCAGATACTCGGCGATCTCGCCGAGGGTGCGCTCGCCCTCGCGAATGAGACGCTTGGCCTCCTCCACCCGCATCGCGTTGTAGTGATCGGCG
>JAFVYX010000122.1 GCA_017500625.1 Clostridia bacterium
ATGTTCAAGATCGCAGGCGAGATCGTAACGCCCGCGCTCGTTGGCTCGATCCTTCCCGGTATCACGAGAAAGAGCTGCATCGAGGTGCTCCGCGCCGAGGGCTATACCGTCAACGAGCGTCTTCTCTCGGTCGACGAGCTGATCGCCGCCCTGGAGAGCGGTGAGCTGAAGGAGGCCTGGGGCTGCGGTACTGCCGCCGTCGTCTCCCCGATCGGCCGCTTTGCGTACGGTGACCGCGTCTATACCGTCGGTGACGGCGGCATCGGTGAGGTGACGAAGGCGCTCTACGATACCCTCACGGGCATTCAGTGGGGTAAGCGTCCCGATCCTTACGGCTGGGTTCTGCCGCTTTGATCGCATAAAAAGGCGCGGCGTCCATTGCGGACGCCGCGCTTTTTTTCTTGCCGCTCCTTCCACCGTCGGAGGGGGCGGGGTGTGACACAAAAAAACCTAAAATTTTTTATTTTTGCTCTTGAATTTTGAATGGAGCTATGATATACTTTACATAGATGTATTTGTTTTCGAAATATACCGTTGCGGCGGCTGCGGATATTAATACAATTTTATAAGGAGAATCCTCTCATGAAAACTCTCGGCAACATCATCTGGTTCCTCGTTGTGGGTCTTGTCACCTCGATCTCTTGGTTCCTCCTCGGCATCGCTTGGTGCGTTACCCTCATCGGTATCCCCTTCGGCATTCAGGCCTTCAAGTTTGCCAAGCTCGCGATCCTGCCCTTCGGCAAGACGGTCTCGACCAATTTTGGCAGCCACCCCATTATGAACGTTCTTTGGTTCATTCTCGGTGGCTTCACGATGGTTCTCTCCTTCTTCTTCTCGGGTGTTGTCCTCTGCATCACCCTCATCGGTATCCCCTTTGCCAAGCAGTGCTTCAAGCTGGCTCGCCTCTCGCTGGCTCCCTTCGGCGCTACCGTTGACTAATGTAAAAGAAAATACAAGGGCAACCTCGGTTGCCCTTTATTTTTTAACAAAATGTGAAATTATTTTTAAAAAGGTATTGCTTTTTTGAAAAAACTGTGGTATACTGGCCTTGTTGAATGGAAAAACATTCATCTTTGTGAATATCACACCGGCTTTGGTGGATATTAATACATTTTTAAGGAGACATTTCATGAAACTCATCGGCAACATTCTTTGGTTCCTCTTTACCGGTCTCGGAACGGCTCTGGCCTGGTTCTTCCTCGGCCTTGGCTGGTGCATCACCATCGTCGGTATCCCCTTCGGCATTCAGGCCTTCAAGTTTGCCAAGCTTTCGCTGGCTCCCTTCGGCAAGAAGGTTGCCACTAACTTTGGCAAGCACGCCATCATGAACGTGATCTGGTTCATTCTCGGCGGCTTTGGCCTCGCCCTTTCCTTCTTCTTCATGGGCCTCATCTGGTGCATCACCATCATCGGTATCCCCTTCGGCAAGCAGTGCTTCAAGCTTGCGAAGCTGGCCGTCGCTCCCTTTGGCGCGACCGTCGAGTAATTTTACCGCAAACAAAGCAGGAGACAAACGTCTCCTGCTTTGTTTTTCATGATGCTTGACTTCCCCCGCGCTTTTTGCTATAATATTTCTATCATTTTCGGGAAGGTAACGCGCTATGTTTATGCTTGGCACGATCGTCAATGCTGCGGCGATCGTCGTTTGTTCTTTCATCGGCTTTTTTCTGAAAAAAGGGATCCCCGAGCGCATCACAAAGACCGTGACCGCCGGTGTCGGACTTTGCGTGACGTTCATCGGTATCACGGGAGCGATCGACGGTTATGCCGACTTTACCGCGGGAAATGCTCTCTTTCACGATTACGGCATGATCTTTATCATACTCTCCCTGGCGGTCGGTGCTCTGATCGGTGAGCTTCTCGATATCAATCGCGCCCTTGAGGCCCTCGGTGCGCTTGTGGAGCGTAAGCTTGCTCCCAAGGGCAGGGAAGGGAACACCCCATCGCTTTCCACGGGCTTTGTCAATTGCACGATCCTTTTCTGCGTTGGCTCTATGGCGATCCTGGGCGCCATTGAGGATACGGGTGCGGGGACACCCGACATTCTCTTTTCCAAGGCGGTTTTGGACGGCATCAACGCCCTGGTAATGACGACCACCATGGGCATCGGCTGCGCTCTCTCGGCCGTTTCCGTCCTTCTTTATCAGGGCTTCTTCTCCCTCCTTGCCCTTCTCTTTCTTTCGGGAATTCCCGTGCCCGTTATGGGGGCACTCTCATGCGCCGGCTCGCTCGTCATCGTGGCGATCGGCACCAATATGCTGGGAATGACGCACATCAAGACCGCCAACATGATCCCGGCGGTATTTCTCCCGCTCTTGACCGCATGTTTCCTTTGAAAAGCAAAACCTCGGAGATTTGTCTCCGAGGTTTTTTGATGCGTATCGCACAAATCGTCAATTCTTGACAAGTTTTCCTTACATTTTTATGCTGACCTCGCCAACGTTCAGGACAATTCTCTCTCCCTCGGCGCTGATGATGAGGGCGCCGTCATCGCGAATGCTCTCGGCAATGCCCGTTATCGCTTTCCCTTCAAGGACGGTCTCGACGCGCCGTCCCAGCACGACCGAGCGGCGGCGATAATCCGCAAGGAAGCTGCCGTCGAGGAGCGTTGGGAGGTCGGCATACAGCCCGTCAAGGATTGCGGCGGCCAAGCGTTCGGGCGGCGGCGGGGGAGCAAAATCTCCGACCGCGGCGGCAATGTCGGCAAGGTGCGGCGGCAGGGCGCTTGGCAGCAGGTTGATGCCAATGCCGATGACGGCAAAGGCAAGAGAGCCCTCGGTCGTCAGCTCGCCCTCGGTGAGGATACCGGCGATCTTCTTGTCACCCACGCGCAGGTCGTTCACCCATTTGATTCCCACGGAAAGGGGCGTCAGGCGCTCCACCGCCCGTGCGGCCACCACCGCGGCGTACGGCGTCAGGAGGGGGATCCTGTCGGGCGGAAGCGGTCGGCGGAGAAGAACGCTCATATAGAGTCCCGCGCCGCGCGGTGAGGCAAACTCACGCCCAAGCCGCCCCCGCCCCGCCGACTGCCCCTCGGCAATGACGGCGGTGCCGTCGGGCGCGCCCGCGCGCGCCATGTCGTGCAGGGCAAGGTTGGTCGATGGGAGGGAGGAAAAGACGTGTACGCTCTTTGGCGTTTTGGGTGAAAGATGCTTAAGAATATCGCTTTCCGTCATGGGACCCCTCCGATCATGCGTTGATTTCCTTTTTATTATAACACACGCGCGCGTGAAAGTAAAGAGCGCACGGGACTCCGTGCGCTCTTTACTTGCTTTCAGAAGATAGGGAAGCCCGCTGCCTCGTGCGCGGCGCGCAGCTCATCGCAAAGGGCCACACACTCATCGGTCGAAAGCACGGCCGCCGTGTGGGGGTCCAGCATCGCCGCGTGGTACACGTGCTCCATTTTGCCCGTGGCCGCCGCCTCGATCGTAAGGAGCTGGGGGTTGATGTTGGTCATGTTCATTGCGGCCAGCTGCACCGGCAGACGGCCAACGTAGGTGGGGTGGATGCCCGTATTGTTGACAAGGCAGGGCACCTCGACCACCGCCTCGCGCGGCAGGTTCTCAATGAGGCCGTTGTTCAGGACGTTACCGCCGATCTCGTCGGGGA
>JAFVYX010000123.1 GCA_017500625.1 Clostridia bacterium
GGAATATGAAAATGCGCGCCCATCGCGAGGGTGTAAAGCAGACTGCTGGCCGCCCGCTCGTCCTCCTTTTCCGCCACGTCGGGGTGGAGGTCGGCCGCCTCGGCCGCGCCCGTGATGATCTCACGGTCATAGAGAGGAATGCCCAAAAGCTCAGCCACGCGATTGCCGATCTCTCGGCCGCCCGAGCCATACTGTCTTGCCACGGTTACCAGGATTTTTTTGTCCATAACGGTCTCTCTTTCTTTAGGGATCATCGCCGTTTTTTCGTCGATTTCTATCTTTAGTATAGCATATTTTCCCCATTTTGTAAAGGGCTTTCCGAAAGAGGGGGACGGCCGCTTGCATTTCTTATAAATTAGTGATACAATAAAAGCATCAAGCTTTATCTGTCGGAGGACACTATGGCCGAGATCAACCCCTCGCTGACAAAGGAGATCGATGCCTTTGCCGAGCGCGAGCTTCATATTCCCGTAAGCACGCTGATGAGGCGGGCAGGCGATGCCGTTGCGGCGGCCGTGGAGCGGTGGGCGCCGCGCGGCGCGCGCGTGCTTCTCTTCTGCGGTGGCGGCAACAACGGCGGCGATGGCTATGCCGCTGCCTGCCGCCTTCTTACCGACGGCTACGAGGCCCTTTGTGTGGACGCCCTCGGCAAGGGGCAGCGGAGCGAGGCGGGACGCAGCTTCCTTGAGGAGTACCGCCGCCGCGTGGGAGAGCCACTCACGCCAAGGGAGGCCAAGGGACTGTCAGCCGACGTTTGTGTCGATGCCGTCCTCGGTACGGGGGCCCTGTTTCCGCCGTCCGCCGAGCTCGGGCCGCTTTGCGAGACGATGCGCGCCTCGGCGCCCTGTCACGTGGCCGTGGACCTGCCCCTCGGGGTGGACGCCGAGGGTGGGCGGCTGGACGCCGTGTGCGTGCCCGCCGACGAGACGGTCTGCCTCGGCTTTGCCAAGGTGGGGCTGTATTCCTACCCCGCGCGAGGCGCGGTGGGCAAGCTGACGGTGGCCGACCTGGGGCTCGATACGCCCGAGGTGCGCGCGGCCTTTGCCATTGGCACACACACTCTTACAAGGGATACCGTCCGCGGCCTTTTGCCAAGGCGCGGAGACAACACGCATAAGGGGAGCTACGGGCATCTTTTGCTCCTTGCGGGGAGCCGTGCCTACCGTGGGGCGGCGCACCTCGCCGCCAAGGGGGCGCTCCGCATGGGCGCGGGGCTTATCACGCTGGCCGCCGATGAGAGCGTGCTCTCGGGGGTATTGCCCGCCCTGCCCGAGCTGATCCTTGCGCCGCTGTCCGAGGACGCCCCCCTCTCTACGGAGCTTACGCGCGGCAAAAGCGCTGTCCTCATCGGCTCGGGCTCGGGCGCGACTGCAGCGACGGCCGAGCGCCTTACGGCACTTCTTACGAGCGAGGGAGGGCCGCTTCTCATCGATGCCGATGCCCTCACCATTCTGGCCGAGCGGCTCGGCGTTTCCCTGCTGAAAGAGGCAAAACGTAAAGTTATCCTTACGCCTCACCCTGGGGAGATGGCGCGGCTTTACGGCGTTTCCGTGGCCGAGGTGCAGGCCGACCGTCTGACGGTGGCACGTCGCTTTGCCGCCGAGCATGGGGTGACGCTTGTCCTCAAGGGGGCAGGCACCGTGGTGGCCGAGGGCGAGCAGTTCTCGATCAACACCTCGGGCACGCCCGCCCTCGCTAAGGGCGGCAGCGGTGACGTTCTGGCAGGGGCGATCGCCTCGCTTCTGGCAACGGGGCTGGCGCCTCTTGCGGCGGCCTCTCTGGCCGTGTGGCTTCACGGCACGGCGGGCGAGCGCCTGGCCGAGGAATACTCGGAGGCGGGAGTGCGCCCCCTTGAGCTGGCCGATGCGATGGCTCGCCTTCTCCGCGAGGTGCAGGCATGAGCGGGCTTTGCGTACTGCTCGCTCCGCGGGACGAGGATCTCACCCGCACGCTGGAGCTGGAGCTTTCCGACGTTTTTGATGAGGTCACGGTGTGCGAGGGCGCCGAGGGGATCGCAGGGGCTTCTCTCCTTGTGGTCGACCTTGATATCCCCACCCTGTCGCTCAAGGGCACCGAGGGAGTGGCCGAGCGCCGCCTTGGCTACTCACGCCGCGCGGACGCCACCGCGCCCTTTCCCGTCCTTCACCGCCCCTTCCGTATGGAGGAATGGCGACGGGCGGTGCAAACGCCCGATGCCCCCGTTCTCTCGATGAACAAGGACGGCACCGCCGTGCTTCTTGACGGGGAGAGCGTGGCGCTCACCTCGCGTGAGGCGGCGCTCCTTTCGCTTCTCTTTGAGGCCGACGGGCGACCCGTCTCGCGCGAGGCGTTGACGCGCGCCGTCTTCCCCGATGCCGACGATCCCGACGCCTCTCTTAACGTCTACGTTCACTATCTCCGAAAAAAGCTGGAAAGGAACCGTAAGCGCGTGATCCTCGCCCACCGCGGCGGCGGCTACTCGCTTCTTACGAAATAACGCTATGCCTACTCTCGTATTCGGTGCCTTTGGCACGGGAAAGACTACCTACGTCCTCGAGCGGATCGCCGCCGACCTTCAGGCAGGCCGCTCGGCCTTTCTTGTCGTTCCCGAGCAGAACACAGTCAGCGTGGAGGCGACCGCCAGCCGCCGTCTGCCGCCCTCGGCCCCCCTTTCCTTTGAGGTGACAAACTTCACGCGTCTGGCCGATACCTACTTCCGCCGCTTCGGCGGTGTTGCCGAGCGCAGCGCCGACGAGGGAACGGCGCTTCTCGTTCTGCGCGATACCATGGCGTCCCTCGCGCCCGCGCTCTCGGACCGCCGCCGCATTGATACCGCGCACGTCCTTGAGGTGCGTGCCACCCTCCGTGAGCTGACCTCGGCGGGGATCGATGCCTCTCGCCTTTCCGATGCCTCCGCGGCGATCGGGGAGAAGGCCCCCGCGCTCTCGCGCCGCATTGCCGACCTTGCCCTGGTGCTGGCCGCCTACAAGGACGCCCTCGGGGCGCAGGGCAAGCATCTCGCGGGGGAGGAGCTTTCGCGCCTTGCCAACCTCCTTGAGCGCGCGCCGCGAGAGGAGGGCGCGTCCTTTTACTTTGACGGCTTTACGAGCTTCACCGCCGTTCAGCTCCGCATCGTGAGTGCGCTTTCGGCCCTCGGCGAGGTGACGGTCACTCTCCCGATGCCACGGGAAAACGTGACGGGCGCCCTCTGCTATGCCGAGCCCGAGCGTACGCGCCGCGACCTTATCCGTCTGTTTGCCGAGCGCGGCCAGCGGATCGACACCGTGGCCTTCACCGAGTGCCGCCGCGTGCGCTCGGAGGCGCTCCGCGCACTGGGTGACCGCCTCTTTACGCCGCACCCCGCCCCACTCCCCGAGAAAACCGCAGGAGGCGAGGCGATCCGCGTGCTGGAGTGCCGCACTCCCTTTTCCGAGGCCGAGCTGTGCGCCATCGACATTGCCCGCCGCGTGCGGGAGGGTGCCTCCTACCGTGATTTTGCCATTGTAGCGCGCGATGCGAGTGCCTATCGCGGCGTTCTCGACACGGCGCTCTCGCGCCACGGGATCCCCGCCTTTTTCTCACTCCCCACCGACCTTTCCGCCTTTGAGGCGACCAAGCTCATACGCACCGCCTACGCCGTAAGTGCGGGGAGCGCACGCCGTGAGGACGTCATCACTTATATGAAATGCGGTCTCTCGGGCATCTCTCCCGACGACTGCGATGCCTTTGAGCTGTACACCGAGCGCTGGGGGCTTTCGGGCCGCCGCCTGCTCACCACGCCCTTTCATCTCCCGCCCGAGGGCTACCGCGGCTTTCGGAGCGAGGGGGAGCGAGCGGCCTCGGCTGTCGCTCTGGCGGCGCTGGAGAGAACGCGCCTCGAGATGGCCGCCCCGCTGGCCCTGCTTGATCGGGTCAGTAAAGGAGACTTTACGATCCGAGAGCACGCCGAGACCCTGTATGAGTTCTTGACCGCTTTGAAGGTGGACGAGCGCCTCTACGATCGCGCCCGTGAGCTGGCGGAGGCGGGGGATACCGCCCGCGCCGACGAGTATGCGCGCCTCTTTGAGGCGATCACCGAAACGCTGGACCGTCTGGTGGCGATCACCCCCGACAGCCGCCTTACGGCCGAGGATTTCTCTGAGCTTCTCTCATTGCTCTTTTCCTCACAATCGCTCTCTACGATCCCGACAAGGGCCGATGCCGTGACGGTCGGCAGTGCCGACCTTCTCCGTCCCAACGAGCCGCGCCACGTCTATCTTCTCGGCGTGAACGACGGGGTGTTTCCCCGCACCGCGGCGACGGGGGGCGTGTTCTCACCCGCCGAGGTCGCACTTCTCGGGGAGCATGGCATCGTGCTGGACGGTGACGAGGTGGTGCGCGTCTCGCGCGAATGGTTCTGCTTCCTCCGCGCGCTTTTGGCCGCCTCGGAGACCGTAACGCTCTCCTACACCCTCTCGGACTTTGCCTTCAACCGTGTGGGACGTGCCGAGGCGCTGGACAAGCTGCTCTCGCTCGCCTCGGGCGCTGTGGCGATCGAGCGCGAGGTCGATATCCCCTTCTTTGACCGCATTTATACGAGGGAGGCCGCGCTCACAGCGCTGGGAGGGCGGCTCCGCCCCACCGAACGGGCCGCCGTCTCTTCCCTTCTTACCGAGGAGGAGAAACGGATCAGCACAGCGCTCAATAAGCCGCTGGTGGATCCGACGGCACGCCTCGGGAGTGAGGCGCTCGACCGCCTTTACGGCAAGACGATGGGCATGAGCCAGAGCCGCATCGAAAGCTACATTGCCTGCCCCTTTTCCTACCTCTGTCAATACGTGCTTCGCCTCTCGGAGGACGAGCGCGCGCAGCTCGGGAGCGCCGACATCGGTAACTACGTCCACGCCATGCTCGAGCATTTTCTTGCCGAGCGCGCGGAGGGGCTCTCTCCCGAAAATCTCCACGAGCGTATCGCGGAGCTGACCGAGCGCTATCTTGCCGACCTCTTTCCGAACGGGGCCACGCTCCCCGCGCGTGTGCGCCACCGCTTTCTGCGCCTTGCCGCGCACACCGAGCGCCTTGTGGCCGAGATCTGCCACGAGCTGGACACCGTCGGCTACCGTCCCGTCTTCTTTGAGTACGAGCCCTCGGTCGAGGACGAGAGCCGCGCCGCGCCTCCCTCCTTTACGCTCGCGGACGGCACGGTGATGACACTCTACGGCAAGATCGACCGCGTAGATGTCTACCAGAAGGACGGCAACGCCTACCTGCGCGTGGTCGACTACAAGACGGGCACCAAGAAATTCTCGGTTGAGGACGTGCGCCGCGGCCACAATATGCAGCTGCTCATCTACCTTTCGGCGCTCTACAAGAGCGACCGCGCCGCCTTTCTCAGAACCTTGGGCGTCGGGGAGGGGGGGCGCCTTCTGCCCGCAGGCGTGCTCTACCTCAATCTTTCGTTGAAGACCCCCACCCTCTCATCGCCCGCAGAGACCACCGACGAGGCCTGCACACGTAGCGGGCTCTTACTGAACGACCGTGACAATCTCTTTGCGATGGATCCCAAGCTTTCGGGGCGGTTTATCCCGATCAAGCTCAAAAAGGACGGCGGCATCGCGGCGAGCTCGATGAAGAACCTCGCGTCGCTTGAGGAGATGGGACGCCTGCTCTCGGACGTTGAGGACATCGTCAAGGGTGCCGCCGAGCGCCTGCGCGGAGGTGTGGCCGATGCCACGCCGCTTCTCGACAAGGGCCGCGAGCACACCTGCGAGAGGTGTCGCTATTATCCCGTTTGCCGCAATACGGGTGGCAAACGCAAAACGGAGGAGTGATGCTATGAGGACCGAGCTGACCGTCAAGGGTATGGCCTGTGCCGCCTGCTCCCGTCACGTGGAGGGGGCGGTCGCCGCCCTGCCCTTTGTGCATAGGGTGAGCGTTTCGCTCATTACGGGGAGCGTGAGCGTTCTCCACGACGGTGACCCCGAGGCCATTGCCGAGGCGATCCGCCGCGCGGGCTATGAGGCCGCGCTTGCGCCGTGCGGCGCGGTGGCGCTTCCCGAGCGTGCCACCGTCACACGGCGTACGGTGGCATCGCTGGCCGTCTCCCTGCTCCTTACGCTATGCCTTTTCCTTTTATCTATGGGGCCGATGCTGGGGCTTCCCCGCCCGCGGCTCCTCGATCCCGCCTTGGGGGGTGGGGTGCTTCTGCTCACAGTCGAGCTTCTGCTCACGCTCCCCCTGCTTTTCCTCGGCCGCCGCTACTTCGTGCGCGGTGCCGCCGCGCTCCTTCACCGCGCGCCCACGATGGACACACTGGTGGCGCTGGGGGCGGGCGTGGCCTTTCTGCACGGGGCGGTGCTGACCGTTTTGGCGCTGTGCCTCTCCGATCGCGCGGCGCTCTATGCCGAAGCCGCCGAATTCGAGGCCACGGCGATGATCCTGTTTTTCGTAACGGTCGGCAAAACGCTCGAGGGGCGGGCCAAGGATAAAACAGCCGATGCCCTGCGCGCACTGGCCGCGCTCTCGCCCACCACGGCCACCGTGCTCCGCGAGGGCGAGGAGGTGACGGTCGATACCGCCTCTCTCGTCTCGGGGGATCTTGTCGTCCTGCGGACGGGGGAATCTGCCCCCGCCGACGGCCGCGTGACCGAGGGCTTTGCCACGATGAACGAGGCCATGCTGACGGGGGAAGCTCTGCCCGTCGATACGGCGGTGGGCGACCGCATCAACGCGGGGTGCCTGACGGTCGACGGCCGTCTCGTCTTTCGCGTTGAGGCGGCGGGCGAGGACACCGCCCTTGCCGAAATGATCCGCACGGTGAGCGAGGCGCAGGCCACGGCGGCACCGATCGCACGCCTGGCCGACCGCGTAAGTGCTGTGTTCGTGCCCGCCGTTACCGCCGCGGCGCTTCTCACGCTTGTGATCTATGCGCTCATCACGAGGGACGTGACCGAGGCGCTCCGCCACGCGATCAGCGTTCTCGTCATTTCCTGCCCGTGTGCCCTGGGCCTGGCCACGCCCACGGCGATCATGGTGGCCACGGGGCGAGCCGCCGCCGAGGGGATCCTCGTGAAAAGCGGTGCGGCGCTCGAGGCGCTCGGGCGCATTGACACCGTGGCCTTCGACAAGACGGGTACCCTCTCCACGGGGGCGATGCAGGTTGCGGAGGTTATCCCCTGCGAGGGCGTCACGCGGGCCGAGGTGCTGGCCGTCGCCGCTGCCGTGGAGGCCGCCTCGGTCCACCCCCTGGCCGAGGCGATCCGCCGCGCCGCCGAGGGCGAGACGGAGGTGCCCGAGGCCTCTGATTTTCTGACCGTGGAGGGGCGCGGCCTTACGGCCGACGTCGGCCGTGACCGCTGCTTTGCGGGAAGCGCCGCCTTCCTCGGCGAGGACGTGGGACTGGATATCGCGCCTCTTAACGAGGCGTCCGATCGTTTTTCGGAGCTTGGGTACAGTATTGTTTACATCGCGCGCGAGGAGACACTTCTCGGTGCGATCGGCATTTCGGACACCGAAAGACCCGAGGCGGCCGAGGCCGTCGCGGCGCTTGACCGTCTTTCGGTACGAACAGTGATGCTGACGGGTGACAACCC
>JAFVYX010000124.1 GCA_017500625.1 Clostridia bacterium
AGGCGCAATCCCAGTTATTGCCGAGATCGACAAATCGCTGACACTTGATCCCGCCGACTTTGAGGCAAAGATCACCCCCTATACCAAAGCAGTAATCCCCGTACACATCAAGGGTTTCCCCTCCGATATGGCAAAAATATGCGAAATAGCCAAAAAGCATAATATCGCCGTAGTTGAGGATGCCTGCCAAGCAGACGGGGCATCATTCAAAGGAAAACGTCTGGGCACCATCGGAGATGCGGGAGCTTACAGCTTTAACTTCTATAAGATAATTTCTATGGGTGAGGGCGGTGCTTTAGTCACTAACAGACAGGACGTATTCGAAGCCTCGCTTATCTATCACGACGCAAGCGCTATAGCATTTTTCGGAAATCAGATGAAGGACTTCACCACCGAGTCCTTCTGCGGTACCGAGTACAGAACAAATGAGATCGCAACAGCTATCCTTCGCGAGCAGTTAAAGAGGCTCGATGGAATCATTACCGATCTCAGAAAAAATAAAAAGTACGTAATGGACCGTCTCAGCACCTATTGCCGCTTTATCCGTTCCAATGACATTGATGGAGATCTTGGAACTACCGTCGCTATTCTCTTTGATTCCGCAGAGGAGGCAGAACGCTTTGGCGAGCGTGTCAAAGCCAAACCCACGATCCACACGGGCAAGCATGTTTACTCCAACTGGGAGCCGATCCTTGAAAGACGCGGCGCATTTCATCCCTTGATGGACCCCTTCAAGATGGAGGCAAACAAGAATATCATCCCCGACTATACCGCCGATATGTGCCCAATCACCCTTGATCTTCTTTCCAGAGCCGTCTACATAGAGATCAATCCCGATTGGACTCAGGAAACGATGGATGCCAGAGTCGATGCCATCATTGAGGCACTTACACATTGACACAAAAACAAAAAAACAGACCCCCGAAGGGAGTCTGTTTTTTTGGTGCGGGTGAGGGACTGGGTCTCGGCGCGGCCTCAGAAAAGGCGAGGCGATTTCGCCTTTTCTCCGTGCCTCGGTCCGCCGCGGCTCTGACGCTCCCCCGGAGCGTCATTCACCTCCGCGGCGCTTCAAGTCCTGCCACACCCCACGTAATATCAAAAAAACAGACCCCCAAAGGGAGTCTGTTTTTTTGGTGCGGGTGACAGGACTTGAACCTGCACAACCTTGCGGTCATAAGAACCTGAATCTTACGCGTCTGCCAGTTCCGCCACACCCGCATCTCGGATTTCTTTCCGCAAGGCAACATTGATTATAGCATACTCTTTTCGGTTTGTCAAACCCTTTTTTGAAAAAAGTAGCGACATTTGAAAAAAAACTTGCCGCACGGCGGCGAGGGGCGCAAAAAAGGCGGCAAAGGGAGGCGCAAGGAGCGGAGGGCGCGGAATTTTTTGCCGTTTCTATTGCAAAACGGGGACGGGTGCTTTATAATAGAAGATGCAAAAGGTCCCCGCGGCGGGCTGCCGCGAATGAAAAAAGGAGAAAACGATATGAGCAACAATCGCATTAAGCTGGGCATTGTGGGTCTTGGCAGAGCCGGTAACGGCATGCACGTGAAGGCCCTCCTGGAGAACAAGAGCGAGCTTTACGAGATCGTGGCCGTGTGCGACCCGATCGCTGAGCGCTGTGAGAAGGTCAAGGAAAAGACGGGCTGCCGCACCTACGGAACGATCGAGGAGCTGCTCCGCGACGACGAGGTGGAGCTTGTGGACATCGCCACCCGCTCGAACGACCATTACCGCCACGCCGTCCTCGCGCTGGAGGCGGGCAAGCACGTGTTCTGCGAAAAGCCCATCACCCTGAACGCCGACGAGGTCAAGGACCTCTTTGCCCGTGCCGAGAAGCCCGGCTCCGGGCGCTTCTTCCCCCAGCAGAACCGCCGCTATGAGGGCGTGTTCCAGAATCTTGCCGCGGTGATCGCCTCGGGCAAGCTTGGCAACGTTTTTGAGATCTCGCTCTCCCAGAGGAGCTATCAGCGCCGTGACGACTGGCAGACCATTTCCGAGTTTGGCGGCGGTCAGCTCTTCAACTGGGGCCCGCACATCGTGGACCACGCGCTCCGTCTGCTTGGCGCCCCCGTGGCGCAGCAGTACAGCCACTGCGTGCAGGCCGCGGCGGGTGGCGACTGCGAGGACCACTTCACCGCTCACCTCATCGGTGAGAACGGCCGCAAGGTCAACGTGTGCATCAGCGGTGCCTCCGCCCTGTACGACGGCCGCCGCTATATGGCCTTCGGCACGCGCGGCGCGTTTGAATCGAACGGCATGAAGATCAAGCTGAAGTACATCGATCCCGAGCAGGTGCTTCCGCCTGTGGTCTCCAACCCCGGCACGCCCGGTGACAGCTTTGGTGCTTCGGGCACCTTCGGCGCGGCCGTGGACGTCAAGTGGGTGACCGAGGAGTACGAGGTGAAGGACGATATCCTCTGCTTCTGGGACGCCATGTACGCCTCGCTCCGCGAGGGCAAGGAATATCCCATCAAGCGCGACGAGGTCGTCTCGCTCATCGAGACGCTCTGCCGCATCAAAAACGAAACGCCGATCTGCCGCTTCAACGGCTGATCCGAGGGTACCGTTATGCAACCGATCCGCGTAGCAATCGTGGGCTTTGGGGGAATCGCACGCTCCCACTACAATGCCTACCACCGTCTGATGACTGAAGGATACCCCGTGCGCGTGGTCGCGGTGTGCGACCGCAACACCGACCAGATCTTCCAAAAGGTGACCACCAACCTGCGCCACGAGAACACCCCCCTGGATCCCGACACGCACCTCTACCCCTCGATCGACGCGCTTCTTGAAAAGGAAGTCTTTGATATGGCCGACGTCTGCCTGCCGACGCTCCTGCACAAGGACGCGGTGGTGCAGCTGCTCCGTGGGGGCAAGCACGTGCTGTGCGAAAAGCCGATGGCCCTCACGGCCGAGGACGGTGCGGCGATGGTCGATGCCGCTCACGAGGCCGATCGCCTCCTGATGGTGGCGCACCTCACGCGCTTTGAGCCGCACAACCTCCACCTGCGTGACGCGGTGGCCGACGGGCGCTACGGCAGACTTCTTCACCTTTCGATGGAGCGCCTCAGCGAGTACCCCGCGTGGTCGCCGATCTTCCGAACGCTCGATGCCAACGGCGGCTGTATCCTCGATATGCAGATCCACGACGTGGACGTGGCGAACATGATCCTCGGCGCACCGAGGGCGGTCTCAACGCTCCGCTGTGACGATCTTCCCTACCACCAGCTGGTCAGCACCCGCCTCTTCTACGAGGGCACCACCGTGACGATCGAGGAGGCGTGGGACAACACGCGCACGCTTCCCTTCTTTCAGGGCTTCTGCGCTCGCTTTGAGCGCGCCTCGCTGAGGTCGGACGGCAAAACGCTGACGCTCTTCCCGCACGAGGGGGAGCCGAGCGTGATCGAGACCGAAGAGGTCACGGGCTTTTACGAGGAGATCCGCGCACTCTGCGAGGCGATCCGCGGCAACACCGACGGCGGCTATCTCCCGCCCGAGCAGGCGCTCCTCGATATGAGGATCGTTGAGGCCACGGCCGAAAGCGCCGCAAAAAACGGCGCCACCGTCACCCTATAAGCAAAAGAAAAGAGCCACCGAGGTGGCTCTTTTCTTTTTTAGCTGCGGGTAAGCGTTCCCTTGACGGTGAGCAAGGCAAGAATGTCAAGAACTTCTCGCGAGTTTCCCTCGCCTTCTTCGACGGGATAGCGTTCCCTTCGCCTTTTTAAGACAAGTTTCGTTTACAAATTGCAAGGATCGCGAGCCAAGGGGGCGCAAAAGTACAGGGGGGACTCTCTTCTCCTCGGCGGTACGTGCGCGGCCAACGGCGCGAGGGGGAACGGGGCAGGTCCTCCGCTTTTCTCGCTTTTTTTCGAGAAACGGCTTGACAACCTTGGGGCTTTGTTGTATTCTAAAGGCAAATGGTATCGCGTGTGCGCGTGCGCACGCAATTTTTACCCGTTAAGGAGAAGCTTATGCGTTTTTCTAACTATTCGTCCTTTATGCACGATCTTGGCTGTCACGGCCTCGAGTACGCCGCCGCCCGCTCGGTCCGCCTCGGCTACGTGGCGGTGGAGCTTTGCGGCGTGTATCCCGCGGCACAGTCGCTGGCGCGCCGCTTCGATCACGCCGAATTCAAGGCCACGCTCGACCGTCACGGTCTCGCCGTTTCCTGCTACTCGATCTACGCCGATCTTCTGAACGGCGAGCGCGACGAGGTCCTTGCGGCGCTGCGTGAGCACATCGAATTCGCCGCCCACATCGGGGCCCCCTACTTCCACCATACGATCGCCCCGAGTGCGAAGTGGAACGGCACCCCCGTGACCTACGACGAGGTTTTTCCCTACCTCGTTGACCTCTGCAAGACGATCGCCCGTATGGCCAAGGAGTACGGCATCACCTGCCTTTACGAGCCGCAGGGCCCGTTTGTCAACGGCGCTCAGGGGGTTTCCCGCATCTTGTTTGCCGTCAAGGCCGAGTGCGACAACGTGGCGGTGTGCGGTGACGTCGGCAACCCCGTGTTTGCCGATGCCGATCCCGTTCCGATCTTTGAAACGCTCACCGACTACATTCCTCACCTGCACGTCAAGGACTATACCGTCTCCGAAACGCCCCTGGATAACGGCCTGCGCGAATTTCACAGCGTGGGCGGACGCTGCATTTACGATGCGCCGATCGGCACGGGCTGCATCGACATTGCGGGCTGCTTTGCCCCCGTGGCGGCGCGCGGTCCCCTGCCCTACGTGAGCATTGAGGTGTTCAGCGAGGACGACAGCGTGCATACCGATGCCATGGCGTACCTGAACGCCCTCGAAAAAACGCTGTAACCCAAAAAAGGAGGATCCCATGGTCACTAAGGAAATGATGCTCGCCGCGCTCCGTGAGCTTGGCGTTACCGAGGGGGATATCCTCCTCACCCACTCCTCCTTCAAGAGTCTTGGCGGCTGTGAAAACGGCGCCGACACCGTGATCTCGGCGATGCGTGAGGCCGTGGGCGACGACGGCACCGTGGTCTTCCCCACCCTCTGCCAGAACGACTGGGAGCACGTCTATGAGAATTGGCACCTCGACGCCCCCTCGGACGTTGGGTACCTCACGAACTACTTCCGCAAGCTCCCTGGTGCCAAGCGGAGCGACCAGGCCACCCACTCGGTCGCCGCGATGGGCAAGGACGCCGACGCCCTGACAAAAACGCACGGCGAGTCGGGACTCCGCTACGGCATCTTCGGGGATACGCCCTTCTCGGCCGATTCGCCCTGGCAGAAGATGTACGAGAAAAACGCCAAAACGCTCTTTCTCGGCTGCTCGATCAAGTTTTGCACCTTCCGCCACCTTGCCGAGTACATCGTGATGGCCGACTACCTCGAGAGGGCCAAAAAAAGCCCCGACTTCGAAGCGCTGAAGGGCGAGGTCTGGCATTACCACAGACCAAAGAAATACGGCGTCTGGCCGCAGATCAAGAGCGTTGTCCTTGAGGAAATGCTTGAGGAGCGCGGCAAGATCCGCCGCGCGCGGTGCGGTGAGGCCGACCTTCTGCTCGTCGGTGCGCGCGACTTCGTGGATCTCGCTATGACCTGTATACGCGAGCATAAGACCGAGGCCCTCAGCGAGTACCCGCCCCTTTGGACGATCGCCGAGACTCTCGACTGGCTTTGCCGTGTGGAGGCGCTATGAACGACCAAAGCTCCCGCTACGAGGCCGAGCTTCTCGCCTATTTTAACGAGGCCCTGCCCTGCGCGCTGTACGACGCCCACTTTCACCTCACGCGCCGATACGCCGAGAAAAAGGGCTACACCGACCCTTACCGTCAATACGCCGATTTTATGGAGCGCACGCTCGGGCGGCGCATAGCGGGCGGTATGGTGATGACACAGCCCTCAGGACGGCACACCAAGGAGATCCTTGACGACGAGAACGCCTACAACATCGCCCTGGCGCGTGAGCACGGCCTCGCCGCGGGGCACGTGGTGGCGCCGTGGAACGAAAAGGCCGAGGTCGCGGCGATCCTGGACGCCAACCCCGAGGTGCGCGCCCTGAAGCCCTATCTCACCTACTCCACGGCTCCCGACCGCCTCGAATCGAACATCTCGGACTTCACGCCCGAATGGGTGTTTGAGCTTTCGGCCGAGCGCGGCCTGCCCGTCATTCTCCACCTCTCGCATTACGGCGAGATGCTGGGCGACGAAAACAATCTCCGCGAGCTGCGCTACTTCTCGGAGAAATACCCCGCCGCCAGGATCGTCCTCGCGCATTGTGCGATGGGGCATCACGTGAGAAAGCTCCGCCTCGCGCTCCCGAGGATCGCCGATCTCAAAAACCTCTGGTTCGACTGCTCGGGCGCGTCCGAGACCATGTCGGTCTATTACTGTCTGACGACCTTCGGCCCCGAGCGTATGCTGTGGGGCGGCGACCACAACTTCGGCGAGGACCTCGGCAGGATCGCCTCCTACGGCTCGGGCTTTCTGGCCGTTCACCCCGGCTATCTCAACGAGAGCGCCCTGCCGCGCGATTACCGCTACGAGCCGCTTTCGAATACCGCCGAATGCCTTGTGGCCCTCCTTGAGGCCGCCGACCTGCTCTCCCTCACAAGGACCGAGCGCGAGGGCATCTTCTACCACAACGCCAAGGCCCTCTTCGGGCGCTGAGACAAAACAAAAAAGGAGCCGTTGGCTCCTTTTTTACAAGGGCAAGTCTCGGTGTGAGCGAGGGAATTCGGAGCAGAGATCGCGCGTCTCTTGCCGAAGACGTATTTTCGCCCGTGCGGTGGGAAAATCGCGTCAGACGGGTGAGCAAAAGAAAAAGCCACGGCGTGGCTTTTTCTTGAAGCGAAGTCCTCGCCGCAAGGAGCGCAAGGACGGAGCTATGCTCCTACGCCGCGCGACTATGCGGCAGGACAGGGCAGGCACCGCAAGAAAGCAAGGCGCAGGCGTACTAAACGTACGTGAGCAAGCCAAAACGCCACGGTGTGGCGTTTTGGCGAAGCGATACCCCAAGGATAGGGAAAAATGAAGCAAGTGACAACGCGCGCCCATTTTGACCATATCCGCGGGGAGGCGCAACGACGTATGCCGCGAAAATCGCCCGCGCGATGGGAAAATCGCGTCAGACTAGGCGCACCGAGAAACGGAGGCGACGGCGTACTTACGTACGTCGAGCCGAGTATCGCAGGCGCAACGACGTATGACGCGATTTTCACCGCTCGCAGGGGATAATGTGAATGTCCTCGCCCATCGTCAGACCACGCGACTTCTCGGCAAGGCGAATGTTGTGGTAGGTGCCGCCCTGGTTGATCGGGTGGCCGTCCTTATCGGCGAGCTTGGTCTCCACACCGTCCCAGAGGGCGATGAGCTTATCGGCCTTGGAGATGATGTACTTTGAGGCCTCAAGGTAGGTGAAGGCGGGATCGGGCACCACGCGGTAGGTGACGCTGAGCGCCAGAAGATGGCGCATGTCCAGCTCATCGGCGGGGGTAAAGGGATAGTTGTACGTCCGCGCGTCCTCACGGATCTTTTGGATGTATTCCTCGTAGGGCAGGGGAAGTGCCGCCTTGATGGTGATGCCAAGCTCAGCGGCACAGCGCGCGATGAGCTGGTCGGCACCAAAGGCGAAGTTCGTGCGGACGACCACGCGGTAATCCTTCATATAGCCGCGCAGAATGTCCTTGATGCGCTCGCAAAGCGCGGGGTCGTTCATACGGACCGTGCGATGACCGCAGCCCGCCACGTTGAGGACGGGCTTGCGCCCGTCACGGTAGCTGTAGATGCGGACGCCGTGACCGAAGCGGTAAAGAAAGGGGATCATATTGCGGATCATAATGCGATCCTTCTCCTTCTCGCGCTCGGGAAGAAGGTCGTAGGGCAAAAGGTCCTTATGGAGCTTTTTGCGATTGCGCAGGCGCCTGTCCTCGCGCTCGCGCCCCGCCTCGTCCACCGTGACGTACTCGCGCCCGTAGCGCCAGCCCGCCTCCAGCTTTTCCTTGACCCAACGGAGATGCTCCTCGCGAGCGAGGAAGCCGAGGTCGTCACGCGCCGTGCCGTCCGCCTCGGTCTCCTGCTCAACAAAGCGGTTGACCACGGGGTATTCCATTTCCTTATCGCTGTAGAAGCAGTTGATGAGCTCCAGCTTCTCGGCATAGGACTTGGCCTGCTCGATGTTCGAGAGCTTGAATTCGAGCGACAGCTCGTCAAACGGGGGGATCTCCTCCCCGTTTTGCGCTTGTGCCTCACGGTAGCTCTCATGGATCGCCTCGGCAAAGTCCGAAAGGTTAATGAGCTTGTCCGACGAGGCGAAGGAGTGGACCTTTTTCTCGCGCGCCTTACGTCTGGCGGTGGCCAGGAGCGTGGTGTGCAAAACGAGAAGCTCCCCGATCTCCTCGGTAAAGGAGACGGTATCGACAAGGTGCAGGTCGCCCTCCGCAAAATTGCGATAGCGCTTACCGCGCAAGGCCAGCACGTTCTGGTTGTAGCGCTCCTCCTCGCCGATCTCGGTCACACCGCCCCGTGTCAGGAGCGTCGGTGACTTGACACGCAGACTGTCAAAGAGGTAGTCGAGCTTCAGGGAGCCCGCCCCGATCGAAAGGCGAACGCCGTAAGCGAGGGGATCCTTTTTGCTGACGTGGCCAAAGGCACGGCGATCCCAATTTTGCAGCTCATCGCACAGAACGAGAAGATAGGCCAGGGGGTGGCGAGCGAGGGGGATCGCCGTTTTTTCACCGAGGGCGGCGGCGAGATCGTAGCGGTTCAAGCTGTTGTGGAGAGCGATCGCCGTGAGGACGTCAAGAATGGGGAGCGTTGGCAAAACGCCCGTGTCCGCCAGCTGACGCGACAAGAGCAGTGCGCTGAAGAAGGCGTGGTCCATAAAGGCGGGGCAGCGGTGATGACGGCGCTCGAGAAGGTCGAGAAGCACGTGCACGGGGTAGCCGAGACGGGCGTGGATATGGTACGAGAGCAGCTCCTGCAGCGTCCTGTAGTGCAAAGGGTAGCCCGAGGCCGCGGCCGCGGCCTCCGAAAGGCGGCAGAGCGGCTCAACGTTCTCATAGCCGACGTAAGGATTTTGAGGATTTTTCTCGCCCCACAGCTCCTCAACGTACGTCTTGACCTGCTCGTGCGCGAGCTGGAAGGGATAGCCGACGTCATGGAAAAGGGCGGTCATGCCCCAAAGATAGAGGAAGCTCCGCTCGGGGCTTTTCTCCTCGGGATAAAAGGCGGTATAGGCAGAGCGGAAGTCCCCGTCACACGCATAGATCGCAAGACCGAGCGCAAAGACGTACGCCGAGTGCGAATAATGGTCGCGGTGCTTTGTGAGAAGCTCCCCCGAATGGTACTCGTGGTCCGAGAGAAATTCTACGAGCTTGCCGAGCGTGCCATAGCCCGAGCCAAACACACGGAAGGCCTCGCAAAAGGCGAAGTAGACGCAAAAAGCGTCCTCCTTGGTGCCCGTTTCACAGAATTTGTAAAGAGTTCTTTGCAAGCACTCCTTCTCTCCCGACCGAAGCCCCAGGGGGGTGCGGAAGAAGCGCTTGGAAAGCTCCGCCAGTGACGTCATAGCACGTCTCCTTCACTTTTTATCGCTTGTAGATCTTGTAGCCGTTCTCGTCAAGCAGCCAGAAGGCGCCGTCAAGCAGCTGGTAGTCGTATTTGATGACGTCGCGCTCAAGCTCGGGGACGCCGTCACGCTCGGCCACGATGCGGCGGAATTCACGCAGCCCTTCAAAGCTTGTCAGGTTGCCGTGGCGCCGTCCCTCGTAGGTCTTGCCGTTCGTGTATCGGCCGTCGGCGCGGCGCTCCGAGAGGATCGCCTCACGGGTGGCGGGGACAAAGCCCTGAAGGATCATATACGCATTCCAGCGGCTGTGCTCCTGCATCGCCATCGTCGTACGGCGCGAGGGCGTGGGCTCGAGGGGGTACGCAATGGCGGTGGGGGCGCCGTTCTCGCCACCCGTGAAGACGGGGCGGTCGTCCCTTGCGTAATGCGCCATATACTCCTCTGCGGAAAGAGGCGTGCGACCGTCCTCACGCTCCTCGGCGGGCAGCGCCTCATAGGCCTCCGAAAGGCGGCGCTCCTCAAGGACCGCGGCGGTGAGGGCGGCGGTGTCCTCGGGGGTGGCGGCCGCTAAGGCCTCGCGGCGCGCCGTGGCCTCGCGCAGGCGGTCGGCGACCGTTTTTTCGGTGTAGTCGAGCCCCATCATCTGGAGCTTTTGGCGGAGCGAGAGGCAGGCATAGAGGTTTGACTCACGCTCGAGGGGCGAGAGCGAGGTGTAGAAGCGGCGGCGCGAGGCCTCCATTTCCTCGGCGGTGACGGGGCCGCGCTTCACGTCACGCTCCACGTCGTACGCAAAGTGGCGCATAATGGCCATTTCCGAGAGGCGCTCCCGCACCACACGGCTGTATTCGTACGCCGTCTCGGCCTCGGTGCCAAAGGGGTGGCAGCGCGAGGTGTCGAGACAGACCGAGGCATCGCGCAGAACGTCCTTGTCCTTGACACGGACAAAGACGTGGCAGTTGTCGGCGCCCCACTCGCTGAGCTTGGCCGAGATCTTGTTGGCAATGTCGATCGAGGCGTAATCGGCACCGAGCGACACGATGATATAAGAGATGGCCGAGGGGCCGCGGCCGATGACGGCGCGCAGGTCCTCGTAGAAGCTCTTATCGTTGATGTCAAAGTAATGGTAGGTCTCCTCGGCGGGCATCGGCGGCAGGGGGAGATACTCGTCCTCCCCAACGCTTGGCGTACCGTCCGCCGAAAAGAAGGTGTGCTTATAGCGGAAGTAGTTATGGTTGAGGTTCTTGTGGCCGCCCGTGTGCAGGCGGTCAAAGAGGTGATAGGAGACGCGGGCGGGCACGGCGGCACCCGTCGGCCCCTCGGTCATGAGCTGGTTGTTGGCGACCATCGAGAGAAAGACCTGCTGATTGGTGCGGCCAAAGCCGATCATAGCCACCGTCACCTCGGCCGCGGGGGTAAGGAGCGAGGTCTCGGTGTCGAGGTGGGCGGGCGTCATAAAGGCGGTGAGGGGATAGCGGTCCACGAAATCGACCGCCACCTGACGGTACTCGTTGACGTAATGCAGGCAGCCCATGGCCTCCCTCTCGTAGCGCGAATAGATGTCCTCGTACTCGCGGTTACCGAAGACGTAGACCTCCACGTTGCCGACCACGGCCTCGCCGCGCCGCTTCATATACTCGACAAAGCGCCCCGCAAGGTAGAGCTTGCGCTTTTCGTCCTCCTCGGCAATGATGATATTGATGCGCTCGTGCGTGCCGCGCAGGGCGGTGGCAAGGCGGTCAACGTCGGAGAGGAACCAATCGAGGACTGGCTTGCCCTTGACAAAGGGCCGATACGTGACGTTGGCGATGAAGAGCTTTTCCCGCTCGGCGGCCGAAAGGTCACCGACGATCATTTTCTTGGTCGGGCAGGACTTGTAGATCGCGCGGCCCGCGGCGGTGGCACCGATGACGATGCATTTTGTGCCGCCCCCATGCACGAAGGCGCGGCGGGAGAGGACCTCCCAAACGCTCTGGTGGAAGACCGAGAAGGCGAACATCAGGGCGTTGAGAATGACGATCGCAAGGCAGACGTACACCGTCACGCGGAACTCGGGCAGAACGCCCGCAAGGGCCGCGACCGACGAGGTGTCGTACTTCAGCGCGATGAGATAGATGGCCTTCGAGATGCCGTCAAGGAGCGCCTCAAAGAAGGTCTTACCCACGTGCAGGTTGTTGATGAGAAAGAGGGGGACCGCCACGACGTAAACGATCGCGCATTTGCCCTTTTTGAAGTTGCGTACGTAGGCAATGCGGTCGGGACGGGGCAGGGTGACCGTGCGGTAAGCGACCACCGCCACGATCGCCAAAAGAAAGGCGGCGCAAAAATAGGTGACAAGTCTGAAAGCCAGCATAAGATACCTCTCAGGGATTTCCGTTGTGGACCATGCGGTAGCACCGCACGGTGGGGAGACCGTGGCCTCCGTAATCCTCAAAATCGTTGCCGATGATGCGGAAGCCGAACTTTTCGTAAAGGCGGATCGCCGCGGCGTTGTCCTTAAGCACCGTCAGCTCAAAGACGCCGCGGTCAGCCCCCTCAAAGAGCGAGGCAAGGAGAAAGGACGCCACTCCCCTTCCGCGATACTCGGCCTTGACCGACACGTTGCAGATGCTCTTGCCGAGCTTGCGGTAGTTGTAGGTCTTGTCCATATACTCTGCGGCCGAGAAGAAGGCGGGCGTTGGCTCGATCTCCGCCCTCTCGAAGTCCGAGAGCAGGGCGTCCTTATCCCAGCGCAGCTCGTGCGGAGCGTTAAGAGCGCAGGCGATGACCTCATCGCGCGCGTTTTTCACGATGTGAATGGCGTCCTTGTAAAAGACGCTCTTCTCGTTTTCAAACGCATAGGACAGCACGCGCTTGGCGTTCTCCTCGCACCCGAAAAGGTCGCGGTAGATGTAAGGATCGGTCGCGTAGATCAGGGCCGCCGTCTCCTCATAATCCCCACGGTGAGAAAGGCGCCCCGTGGTAAAGGCAGTATCAGGTGTCTTCATCGATCATTTCCAAATTGCCGTAGGCGATGAGCGTCGGCTCGATCCAGAGCTTTAGGCCGTTATTCGAGCACATCTGGTTCGGCATGCAGTAATACTTCGTATTGATGGTGTAGCGGAAGTCCGAGATCATCTCGATGTCAAGGTCGCGCTTGGCGGCGGGAGAGGCCACCGAGAAATGGGCGATGCGGTAGCCGTCACGCGTTTCCTGCGCGTATTCGAAGGTGCCGACGTAGGGATAAATGCCCTCAAGGCCTGCCCCCTCCTCCTTACCGTTCTGAAGATAGCGATAGATCTCAAGGATCGCGCCGATGCGGGCATCGAGGCCCTGGTCGTCCACGTCGCCAAGCTCGGTCAGCATCTCCAGCGGCTTCACCTCGGAGAAGTCGAGAAGCTGATACCGACCGAGGCACTCCCCGAGCAGGCGCTTTTTCTCCTTGGCGGCATTATCGGCGGCATAGATGCATTCGTCGTTGAGCGCCGACAGCTCGGCAAGAATGGCGCCCACGTCATTGCCCTCCAGCGCCGAGAGGCGTTTGCCCTGCGCCTTGACCTCGGCGCGGAACTCGCGGTTGGCGCGGCTCTGGAATTCATCGATCTGCTTGGCCGTCATCACCGAATCGCGCGAATGCGCGTGGTACTCGCTCTTGACACGAACGTAGCGGAAGAAGCCGCAGTAGAAGATGTAGAGCGATTTCAGGGTGCGGAAGACGATCGAGCGCACCTTCTCGCGGCGGCGCGAAAGAGGCAGATCGCCGCTTCCCTGCAACAGCTCCAGCATCTTGATGTGCGAATTGATGTTCAGGGGATACTTGTTCTTGAAGCTCCCGTCCTGCGTCTCGTCGGCGGTGACGAGCTCCGAAAGATACGAGACGATCTGCAAGGCGCGCACCTCCGAGAGGATCGCGCTTCTCTCCTCCTCGGCCACGGCGCCCACCACGTCATTGGCGGTCTGGCTCTCGCCAAAGTACTGGGCGCTCCAGCGCTCGTAAGCCGATGCGGCCTCACGCTCGATCTCCTCGCGCAGCTTTTCGGCGAGGAAGACGTCCGAGCCGAAACGCGACTCAAGACTGTGCAGAAGCTTGCCAAAGAGCGAGGGGAAGCACGAGAAAAGGAACTGAAGAACGCCCGTGGCGCTCTCCTTGACAAGCAGCACGACCACGGCACTATCCCAAGAGCCCCCCTCAAAGAGCGTGGGGTGCTTCGACGAATACTGGGCGTGGAGACGGTGCTTCACCTCGTCGGTCAAAACGTCCGAGACCGAGAGGGCCAGCTGCTTGATGTAGCGATAGTTGATCGAATAGAAGTCGCGGAGCAGGGCTCCCTCGTTCTCGGTGCCCACGTTGAGGCGCAGGTCGCGCGAGACGGCGCTCACCGCCTTCGGGCCGACAAGCCCCAGCTCGCCGTCCTTCCCTACAAAGCCCTCCTGCGTAGTGACGGCCAGATAAAACTCGCAGTCCTCAATGCCGATGCCCGAATAGGCGAGGCGAAGAACGTCCTTCGTCTTGCCGTCGGTCGTATCGTAGAGCACGTTCTGGAGATAGTAGAAGCGCCCGTCCACCGCAAGGAGCGTAAGGCAGGTGTCAAGCGCCTCCTGCGTATGCAGGCCGTCCAGCTCCATCGTGACGCGGCAGACGCCGTCAAACTCGTACCTCTCCCCGTCCTCGTAGAGATAGGGCGTGCCGTGGCGGCCGCCAAGCAGGGGCGTGACGGTCAGGGTGAGGTCCTGAAGGAAGGGAAAGAGCGACAAAAGCTCGACCAGCTCATCGTACTTTACCGTGATATCCTCCTTCATGTCGATCATGCGCGAGGAACGGCGCGCAAGCTCAGCACAGCGGATAAAGTAGGCAAAGCGGTTGTCGGCATCGCGGTTGAAGTACTCGGACATGCCCATATCCTTCGAGATGATGCCATCGTAATAGATGTCGAGCTGAACGTCGAGAATGGTCGGCTCAATGATCGCAAAGCCAAGCGCCCTCTCGCGGAAAAGGCCCGAGAAGGTCTTGGTGATGCGCATATAGGAATTGAATTTTTCAAGCTTATCGGGATTGAGATCGGGGTTTTCCGCGCGCCAGCGGCGGTAGCGCGAATAGATGAGCGCGAAGGCCAGGTTGAAGACGGCGGAATAGCTCTTGTAGATCTCACCGACCGTCGTCAGGAAATCGTCCTTATCGAAGCGGCCGTCAAAGAGGAAGGCGAGCGTACCCTCGTCGCGGATATAGCGACCGATCTTTTTGATGCAGGTGGCTCTGTCCATCGTCAGTCTCCGACCACGCGGTCAACGACCATCTGATAGGCGCGGCAGGCGAGGCGCTCATCGGGCGAGAGCTTTTCCTCGGGAAGCTTGAAGAGGATATCCTCCTGGATCTTGAAGCGCTTGACCTCGTTGACACCGAAGAAGGACTGCCCCTCCCCGACCATGGCGAGGTCGATCGTGTTGTTGTTGATCGAGATCTTCGAGAAATCGTCGATGATGAGCTTTTTGATGTTCTCATAGCTGACGGCAATGCCGTTGATGAGGATCTCGTCGGTCGGGACGGCGTTCGGAATGATGACAAAGCGCTTGTTGCTGAAGTTCTTCAGCTTGTTCATCAAAAATTCGTGCGTGCCCATGCGGAACTGGTAGGTGATGCGCATGCAGGTCGCCACGCTGTCCGAAACGTCCAGCGCCCACTGCGCCGTGGCCTGGTTGCCTGCGGGAGTGTCGAACACCACCGCCGAGAACTCAAACTCCTCGCACGCCTTGACGATGTCGCGGAAGCGGCTCTCCTCGATGCCGCCGATCGCATAGTTGTTCGAGCCGCCCTTGGTGATCGCCTCGTCCCGCTTGGTGGGCATAAAGAGGACGGTCTCGCGGCTGGCGTTGTCAAGGCCGAAGCAATCGCCGACGGGAATGCAGTGGCGGAACACCGCGTGATGCGCGATGTCGGTGCGCGCGGGGCTGTTGAGGATCTTGGAGTAGCCCGCGGCCAGCGCCTCCTGGATCGAGTAGCTCTCGACGTCGGGACGGCTCTTTTTCAGGAGGAAGGTGAGGCCCGCGCTGTCAAGGTCAAGGTCAAAGACGAGGATCGGGTGCTTCGGGGTGGCGTTCAGCTTCTTGACAAGGTAGGGGATCGTGTTGTAAACGACCGAGGAACGGCCCGCGCCGCCCTTGTAGGAGAAATAAGAGATCTTTTTCATAGTCAATCAACGCTCCTTAGGTTCTGTTTCTGCGGATCTGGTCCTGCACGAGGGTGACGATCGCCTCGTCGACCACGGCCTCGGCCATCTCATCGTTCTGCTCACTGAGAAGCTCGGTGGCGGCGGAAAACGCCTCGGGCAGGTAGCTCGTGAAGGCGCGCTTGAAGAGGACGCGCAGCTCCTCCTCGCCCGTGGCGGTGCGGCCGTTTTCCTCAATGATGACGGCCAGCGCCTCGCGGAGCATCTTGTCGAACGAGAAGCGCATGCCGTCCGAGATCAGCTTGTCGATCTCCTTTTCGATCGGCGCCCGCTTCTCCTCGTAGCGCACGCGCTCGGCGCGGAGGGACTCCTCGTAATCGGCGATGATCTCCTCACGGCGCTTCTGCTCGGCGGCCAGCTTCTCGCGGAAGGATTCCTTCTGGCTCTTCAGCTCCTCGGAAAGCTCGGCGATCGCGGTCTCCTTTTCCTCGATGTACTTGGCCTTATCGAGCGAATAGGGGCGCTCGTAGACCTCGTAGTAGTCGTAGAAGGAGCGCAGGGCGAAGATGTAGTTGTAGTTGTTGACAAGGTCGTATTCCTCGCTGTCCCAGAGCCAGGCGCCCTCCTGCTTCTTCTTCAGGATCTCGTCCTTATAGGAGCGCATATCGTACTGGGGATAGGGAATGATATAGCGCGAGACCGTGCAGTAGGTCTTGATGATGAGGGGCGTGAGGTTCTGCAGGGCGATGCGCTGCTTTCTGAGGGCCTTGGCCTGGTTGACGGGGGAGCGGGGATCGTCCTGATCGTCAACGGGGAGCGCGCAATGGAGTTTCAGGAAGAAGTTGTCGTACATATCGCCGCGGCCGTCACGCGTGAGCTTCTTGAAGAAGCGCTGGACGCAGGGCACGGAGTACTGGAGCTTATCGTAAAACTCGTCCGAGAGGGCGCTTTCCTTGTAGTCAAGGTCAACGCCCGCCGCCATCATGATGTTGATGGCAAAGAGGACGTTGAACATGGCGTCACTGCCGCTGCTGTTCTCAATGTCCTCGGCGGTCACGGGACGGAAGGCGTGGTTAAAGAAGATCTTGGTGGTATCGACGTTTCGGAACTGCAGGTCGACGTAGCGGCCCGCGTCGATCACGCTCTTGTTGAAGCGGTGATAAGCGGCGTAATTTTTGCGGAGGAAGGTGAAGTCGCGGAACAGCTCCTGCTCATCATCGCGGATCTCAATGCCGTACTCGCGCTCATCGCACTCGGCGATGATCGCGGAAAGCTCGGAAAGCGACAGATCGACGTTGCCGTCCAGCGTCACGCGCCCCTCGGCACGGCATCTCTCGTAGATCGCGGCACGCAGGCGGCGCAGGGTGTCAAGACTTCTCGGGAAGAACTCGTAAAAGGAGAGGTACGCCTCACCCGCGAGGTAGGTATGGAACAGCGAAAGCTCGGTCTTTCCGTGCTTGTCCTTCGCAATGGGGGTAAAGGTCCAGCCCTTGTACTTAAGGTTCTGCCCGTCGTAGTCGTAAAGCGGCGTGTCGCTGCCCGAAAGACAATAGTCGATGCCCTCCTCGCCGTTCACGAGAAGCGCCGAGCCGCTGATAAAGTCCATCGTCCTGATGAGCAGGTCGTCCACGAAGGCGATCTCGGCGCGCGTGCGCTCGGTGTCGTCCGCCATGGCGGGCACAAAGCGCAGAGGAAGCTCGATCGCATTCTGCTTCTTATCCAGGTCGTAGTAAAGGAGGTTGCGGACCTCGATGAGGATACGGAAGAACAGAGTGGCCGTCTCAAGGTAGGTGTCGATGACGTCCTCGGCAACGTAGGGCGTGGCATCAAAGTCGAGCGTTTCGGTGCCTGTCTTCAGGATCCGCTCAAGGATATCCCCAAGCGTCGCGTTGACCTTGGCCACCGCCTCGGGATAGCGCGAGAGGGTGAGGTTGTACTTGGCAAGCTCCGTGAGCGTCAGAAGGCCGTAGCACTGGCTGATGACGCCCGTCTCCTTGCCGCCCTCACGGAAGAGGAAGCCGTCCTCGGCCCCCGCGTTCAGTTCATAGGAGAGGAAGTCACGGAGGATCTCCTCACCCACCTCGTTACGGTTGCGGTACAGATTGAATACGCCGCGGGAGTCCTTGCGGAGCAGGGGATCGACAAAGGTCCTTTTTTCGGTTTTAGCCATGATACATTCTCCTTATCGTTTCAATGTTTACTTGAATGAGGGGTAAAACGCCGTAACGGGCGTCGCAGAAATCGTAGTCGGTGTCGGCCGTGCCGTCCCGCACGCCGCACAGCGTGGAGCGCGTGCCCCCCTCGGTGTCCGAGAGCCAGGCAAAGATCTGCGCGTCCTCCCCGAGCGTGCGCTCGCAAAGCTCGGTGGCCGAGAGCGCGGGAAGCGTCCCGCCGAGGCGGAGGACGACGTCCTCCGAGGGAAGCGAGAGCGAGACGAGCGCCTCTCTTTCCTCCTCGGTGAAGCCAAGGTGGAGGAGACGGTCAAGCGCCTCCCTGACCGCGGCCTCGGTACCGAAGGAGGCGTCCAAAAGCTCCTTGGAGAGAAGCGTTGCGGTGTGCCCGTCGGTCTCCAACAGCACCCAGGTCAGCGGCTCAAAGAGGTACTGCCGCCGACCGCGCGTCATCGCCCTCTCACCGTGCAGCTCGGTGACCTCGCCCTCAGCGCCCCCCGTAGCCCCCGTGGCCAGAGAGCGCGGGTAGCTCCCCAGCGTGATCTCGCGGCGGCCGTTGACGCTTTTGGCCAGGGAGCCGAAGGCATCGGTGACCTCGCTCTCCGCGGCGCGGCTGTCGGTCACGGCGAGGGGATTGGTCGCGGCCACCGCCGAGACGATGTCGGCAATATAGTCGCCCGTCCTCAGAACGTAGATCTTATCGCGGTTGAAGGCACGGAGAACGGTCAGGACGCGCTCCTCGGGCAACACCTCCGAAAGCCGCGCGGGGGAGAGGTGGGCGCATTTCAGAAACGCCGACCGCACCACCGAATAGACCGAGCCGTCCTCGGGAGCCAGCACACAAAAGGCGCGCAGCTCGGGGCGGCGGGCGGCGATCTCCTCGAAAATGGCGATCTCACGCTCCACGGCGCTCCGTCCCGTGGTATCGCTCCCCGCCGAATCGTTGACGAGGCAGTTGACGTCAAAGAAGAAGATGATGCCGCAGCACCGCGGGTCGGAAAGCCGATCGCGCACCGTCTCGTGCCAGACCTCGCCGCTCTTCAGCTCCTTGTCGTACCACAGGTTGAGCCCCGCCGCGTAGAGGGCGTCAAGATCGGGGTACACCGCCTCGGCCGAGGCGTGGGCGTAGGAGATGAGAACAAACTCGGCGTTCGGCAAAAGGCGCTCACGGTCAAGGTAGGTCCTCGGTTGTCCTTTACTCTCTGTCATTTCGGGAATATCCTACAAATTCTTTTATTGTACTATAAAATAATACAAGAATACTATACCACACGCGCGACAAAGTGTCAAGACAAAATTCCGCACGCCGCGACCTTTTGCGACAGGAAACGGTGATGCCCCCTTGTTTATTGCATAGTATTTTTTACATTTTTGTTGTTTTCTCGGCATACGTGTGCGACGTTACGGGGGAATTTGAAAAAAAGCGCTGAGTAGCGGCGCCTCCGCTACAGAAAAAACAGCGGAGGCCTTATGGAGATGAGTGACGGGGAAAGCAAAACCGCGACAGAACGGAAAGACGGCAGAGGCGAAGGCGGTACGCGCCAAAAAACAAGAAGTCCTTGCACTTATTCACTATCTTTTGACTCTCGTATTGACTTTTCGTACCGCGTATCCTACAATATTACTCACAACGGTACGGCGCGCGGACGGCGCGCAAGGAAAGGACGCCGATATGAAAGCTTCTGTGGGAAAGGTCGCGATCACGACCGAGAAACTACTTGCCAACGACACCCTGTTCGCCAAGATCCTTTTGCTTTGCGAGGGAGAGGCGACCGTGGCCGTTATTTCTTTGGATTACATTTCTCTGGGGGGCGACATCGGCACGCTGTCGGACGGCTTCTACCCTGCCCTGCGGCGCGGTCTTGCCGCGCTTGGCATCGGTGACGTCCTGTGCGGCGCCACGCACACGCATACGCTTGAGCCGATGATCGTGCCCGAGGACGAGGTTCTCTCCCGTATTCTGCACGCCGCCGAGGCGCTGCTGGGGGAGCTGCGCCCTGTCCGCCTTGCCTTTGGCACGGCGCACGAGGGATCCTTTCTCCTGAACCGCGACCTGCCGCTTCACGACGGAAGCGACTGGCCCGTCCGTCAGGCGCACCCCCTGCCGCCCGAGGGGGCGTACGACCGTCTTTCCCCCGTGGACGACCGCGTGAACATTCTCCGCGTGCTGGACGATAACGGCCCCGTGGCTACCCTCTTTACCTACGGCTGTCACCCCCTGGACGGCTACGCCAACAACCGTGCGACCGCGGGCTTCCCCGGCGTTGCCGAGCGCCTCATCGAGGCGGGCGCCGGCGGCATTGCCATGATGCTGCAGACCACGGCGGGCGACGTGTGCGAGCTGGATTACAAGGACTTCGGAAAGCCGAAATCCTGCGAGGACAACGGCCGCCGCCTCGGTGAGGCGGTGCTGTCCGCGCTCGGCTCGCTCTCCCCCCTCGGCGCGGGGCTGGGCGCCGCCACCGAAACGGCCTATCTGCCCTACCGCCGCGACTTTGACGAGAAGATCGCCGCGATCGAGGAGCGCGAGCGCACGCTCTGCGTGGAGATGGGCGGCTGTCCGCTCGGCTTCAAGGCGTTTTTGCCCCTCTACCTCTCCTATCTCACCTCTCCCGACTATCCCCTCGCCGAGAAGTACGAATATCTGCGCGAGGAGGAGCTTGGCCGCACCCAGCTCCGCGACCAGGACAAGATCAACCGAAAGAACATTGAGAAATACCTCGCCAACATCGCGCGCATGGAGGAGATCTCGCGCCTGGCCAACGAGAGAAGCGTCCTGCTCTGGCACCGCGACCGCGTGGCCGCCCTCGGCAACGGCGTGACGGTGGACGTCACGGGAATCCGCATCGGAGAGATCGTGCTCTCTCGGCCCCCTTTGAGCCCCTGACCTCGGTCGGCGAGCTTCTCCGCGAGCGCTACGGCGACCGTGTGTGGCTCGCCTCCTATTCCAACGGCTATCAGCATTACGACGCCACCGCCGACAAGTACGGGACCGACGCCTACGAAACGCGCGAATGCGATCTCGATCCCTCGTGGACCGACGCCTATCTCGCCGCTGCCGACCGTGTGATCAAGGCCCTGCGATGAGACGGGATTTTTTCGGAAAGCGCGTCGCCTTTCTCGGCGACAGCATCGTTCAGCACGGCACCTTCCTTGATTTCATGCGCGCCCGTCTTGACGGCATCGCGGGGGCACCCCGCCTTTACAACCGCGGCCTCGGCGGCAATCGCTCTATTATGGTCGAGGGACTGTTTGCCGATGAGATCGCCTCGCTCCGCCCCGACGTCACCTTCGTCCATTACGGCGTCAACGACCTTGGCGTATGGCTGTACGACACCGCACTCGAGGTCACGCCCGCCGTCCTCGCCGAACGGCGCGAGCGCGACGAGGCCTACCGCGCAGGGCTGGTACGCACGGTCGCTTTGCTTCGGGAAGCGGGCATCACCCCCGTTCTCTGCACGCCGATCCCGCTCGACGGATACCTCCGCGAGGAGGAGGACATCGTCACCCTGGCGGACAACCAGGAGAAGGGGGAAAGGATCCGCGATACGCTCTACCGAAGAGCGACCTTTGCCCGTCTCAACGAAGCCCTTTCGGCCTATAGAGAAACCGTTTTCGCAATCGCCGCAGACGGGGGTGCCGAGGTCTGCGACCTCGGGGCGGCGTTCCGCACCGCGCAAACGCCCGAGGGCGGCCTTTACCAGAAGGACGGCACGCACCTCTCTTACGACGGCAATCGTCTCCTCGCCAAGTGTTTCCTTTCCCATATCGGCGTCGCCTGGGACGGCACACCTCTCCCCCTCTCCGAGCGGCACGCCGCCCTCCGTGAGCGCGAACAGACCGAGCGGAGCGTGCAGTACGTCAAGTGGGCACTCTTCCACCCGATGTGGGGGCGCGACGTTGAGGACAGCGAGGTGGGCGCCGCCGCGCTTCTGGAAGCTCCGACGCTGGAGCGTCACAAGCGCCTGGCCATTGAGGACTATCTCAAAAACGGAAAAAGCGCCGAGGGCCTGCGGGCCGAGATCGAGGCGCTCTCATAAAAAAACGCCCCTTGACGGGCCAAGAAGAGCACAAAAGCAGCCGATACAGAGTGGATTCCGTATCGGCTGCTTTCTATCGCGCCGTGCAGGGCTGCTCTGCCTGCCCCCAAAGCCCGCGCGGAGTGCCCTCGGAGAAAGAGGCACTGCCGTGAAGGCGGGAATTGACAAATCGATGTTTGTTTTTTCCATTGTTTTGCAAAAGTGCGACACGCTATAATAGAGGTGTATCGAACCGACAACGTCAGGAGGTTTTTATGCTCCCTATCATCGATCCCCGCCTCACCCCCGAGCGCCTCAATTTCCCGACCAAATGGCAGGCGGTCATTTTCCGCAATTACCGCATGGTGCCCGATGCTCGCATTGCCGCCGTCCTCGGCTGTACCGAGGCGGACGTGGCAAGGGAGGCGGCGCGCCTTGGCCTGCGCGTGGGGGAGGCCAACCCCGATTGGCTGACGCGCGGCTTTGTCACCGTCATTCGCAGCAACTGGTACCTGCTCCCCTACGAGCAGCTCGTCACGCTCCTTGATTGCACCGAGGAGCGGCTCGAGTTCATTCTCAAGAACGAGGACTTCCTTGACGTGAAGCTGGGCTGTGCCAAGCCCGCCTGCGAAACGGTGGTCTATTCCCCCCTGACCGAGGCCGAGAGGGCCGCCACCGAGGCGATCGCCGCGACCGTGCGCCCCCTCGACGCCTCGGAGCGCCGTATGTTCGACATCTACCGCGATACGCGGGATACCGAGGGCGCGTGCCGCACCTCCGCCGCGGGGGGGCGGCGCATGCTCCACCCCTACCTCACCCCCTGCGCCGATCCCTTTATGACCGACACGCGCACGCATCTGCCCGATGCGCTCCTTGACGATTACGCACGCGTGGGCATCAATACCCTCCTCATTCACGGCGTGCTTTCCACGCTCTCCCCCTTTCCCTACGATCCCGAGGTCAGTCGTGACTATCGTATCCGCCGCCAAAACCTTGCGGACCTTATCGAGCGCGCGGGGAGGCGCGGCATCGGCATTGCGCTCTACCTGAACGAGCCGAGAACCCTGCATAAGGACGCCTTTCTCCGCTACGGTCACCCCGAGATCGCCGGCACCACCACCGACACCGAGGTGCATCTCTGCCTGCGCGTTAAGGAGAATTACGATTGGTTCTACGGCGCGATCCGCGATCTTTTCACCGAGCTACCGGACATCGCCGCCGTGTACTCCACCACAATGAGCGAGAACCGCACGCACTGCCATTCGCACGGCAAGGTCAACTGCCCGCGCTGTGCGCATCTTCCCGCGTGGAGCGGCGCCGTGCTTATCAACAACACCATTCACAAGGCAATCCGCGATGCGGGCAGCCGCGCCGACGTGTTGAACACCACCTGGCAATGGACCGACGAGATGATCACCGAGGGCTTTCCTCACCTGCACCCCGAGATCCTTGTCAGCGCCGTCAGCGAGTGGGGCGTCCCCACGAGTGCGGGCGGGATCCCCGGCACGGTGGTGGATTACTCGATCGCCAACCCCGGCCCCGGGCCGCTGGCGAGGCACGTTTTCAAGACCGCACGGGAGAACGGCCTTGGCACCAACGCCAAGGTGCAAATGTCCTGCTCCTGGGAGCTGGCGGCGCTTCCCTATCTGCCGCTTTTTGACCTTGAACTTCGGCACATAGCGGAGGTCAGGCGCGAGGGCGTGCGCGATTTCACCCTCACCTGGACGCTCGGAAGCTACCCCTCGATCACCTTTGACATGGTGGCCGATTACCTGAAAAAGGGGGAGGACTTCTCTCTGGACGCCTGGTACGAGAAGCACTTCGGCAAGGACGCCGAGGACGTCCACGAGGCGGTCAGGCACTTCTGCCGCGGGTATCGGGAATACCCGTTCAGCTGCAAGGTCGCGTATCGCTCGGCCAAAAACCTCGGCGTGTCCAACCTTTGGTCGCTCACTCCGAACAGCAACATCTCCTGCATGGTCGGCCGCACCTTTGACGACATCGAGAATTACGCCCACCCCTACCCGCCCGAGGTCTTTATCGGACAATTTGAGAAGCTGCTCGGGGAGTGGGAGCTTGGCTGCCGGTGCCTCCGCGAGGTAAAGGGCAACGCCATTGCCGAGGAACTGCTGACGTTTGCCGAGGTCGCCGCCAACCACTTCCGCGCCGAGATCCTGCACGCAAGGTACGTCCTGGCCAAGCGCGCCCTCCCCGAGAGCCGCGACACGATGCGCGCGATCCTCGATGAGGAGCGGACGCTCTGCCACCAGCTTCTCACCCTGATGCCGCTCTCTCCCATGATCGGCTACGAGACCTCCAACCACTACTTCTATACCGAGCGTGACGTCATTGAAAAGCTCATTCAGCTCCCGGGCCTGGAAGCCGAGCTTGACGCGATGTGCCCGTAATGCCAAATAAAAAAGAGCAAGCACGGCGGTGCTTGCTCTTTTTTATTTTCTGTTTTGACAAGTATTTTTTACATCTTCTCTCCAATAAGGGGGCGCGTATAGCGGAATTTGAGAAGAACCGCCGCAAGCGCCCAGGAGACGGCAAGCGCGCCCACCGTCACGATCGGCACCTGGAGATAGGGACTCATCGTGCCGTTGAGGAGCGTCACAAGGACGTAAACGATCTGCTGGTGGAAGAGATAGATCGGCATGCTGCACCGCGAGAGATGCCAAAAAGCGGGGCGCTCCCACCGCACAAGGAACGAGAGGCGGCGGAGCGAAAGGTAGGCCATCAGGGCGCCGCCCGTGGTGACGGCGAGCCGCAGGGCCTGCATCAGAAGGGGCGCGGCCGCGCTGTGGAACGTGAGCGTGGAGAGGTGCTGCCAAAGGGCAAAGAGGCCGACGTGCAGAAGGACGGGAACGGCCGCGGGAACGCGATGCAAAAGACGCACGGGGGCGGCCTTGCGGTACTGTCTCAGCACAAAGCCGAGGAAAAACACGGGAAGATAAGCGAGCGCGTTTCTAAGACCGTAATAGGAGAGGAAGCGCCACGGCAGATAGAGCGAGGCCGCATAGGACGAGAGCGCCACCAGAGCGCCGAGGAGCGTGTGCTTGCGGAAAAACTCGGCCAGGGGGTAGAAGATGGCGAACACCCCGAAAAGCATCAAAAGGAACCAGAGCTGGCTGGCCGACTTGCCAAGCAGATACTTGTCAACAAGCTCGCTTGTGGGGCAACGGAAGAAATACCAATGAATGGGCGCCACCCACAGGGCCGCCACCACGGCATAGGGGAGAAGCAAGCGCTTGGCCTTAACGGCGAGAAAGCCGAGGTAGGTGGGGTACTTGCTGCGTTCAAAGCGCCCGTGGTAAAAGAGGTAGCCCGAGACAAGGGCAAAGCCGTAAATGTGAAAGGTGTTGAGCCAGCGGGCAAGGTAGGTAAGCGGAACGCTGACCTCGGCGGGATCGCGCGTGAACCAGGTGCCACTGAAATAGAGGATCGAGTGATAAAAGAGGACAAGGAGCATCAGGCAGGTCTTGGAAAAGGTACAAGCCGAAAGCTCACGGTCGGGGGTCTTGACGTCCACGGCACTCTCCCTTCGTTTTTTCTTCATTATAGCATAAGCCCGCGCGAAAGGCAAGCGGTACCGAAACAGCAAAAGGGCCTGCCAAGGCAGGCCCCATCGTCACGGGGCGACGTTCATCATGCCGTCAAGCACCGCCGTGACCGAGCGTATATTTTCCTTCATGTTTTTGTAGAGCCAGCCCGAACGATCCCAGTCGGCGTCGTCCACGTAGGAGATGCCGATCGAGGGACAGTCGGGGTCATCTATGCGGATCACCAGACGCAGTCGGTGGCACTCCTCGTGCTCACGGGAGCCCTCGACCATATCAAAGAAGCTGCCCGCGGTCGGTGGCGCGCCGACGGCGCCCGTCACACGGCTCTCGCCGTTTTCAAAGACCTCGTAGCCGAGGAGCTCGGAAAACGCGTAGACGTCCGAGAGCGCTTCCCCCTCGCGGTAGCGGAACGCTCGGCTTCGGTCGTCAATGAGGAAGCAGGCCGAGGTGCGGCCGCTCGTCAGGACGAGAATGCTCCGCGTGGGGGAGAAGGGCGTCTCCGCCTCGCTTGCCCCGTCGGTGGGAGCGGTCTCGGTGGGGGTGGGAACGCTTCGCTCGTGCCGCAGGGCGCGCAGGACAAGGTCCTCGTCGGTCCTGCGAAGCGTGGCGAACAGCCCGAAGAAGGGGAGCAGCGTCACGCCGAGGGCCACGCCCCCCGCGATCGCCAGCGCCGTGCCGCCGGGGGCCTCCGTACCGAGCCATAACGGCAGGCCGCCAAACAGTAGGGTAAACAGGACCGCGAGG
>JAFVYX010000125.1 GCA_017500625.1 Clostridia bacterium
AAAGAGGTCGCGGTTTTCGGCGCGGTCAATGGCGTCACAGTCGGTGCCGATGATCGTAACGCCGCGGCGGCGGAGGGGCTCGGCGAGGTTGATGGCGGTCTGACCGCCGAGCGAGGCCAACGCCCCCTCGGGGTTCTCAAAGTCGATGACGTTCATCACGTCCTCGGGCGTCAGGGGCTCGAAGTAGAGCTTGTCCGAGGTCGTGTAGTCGGTCGAAACGGTCTCGGGGTTGTTGTTGATGATGATCGCCTCGTAGCCCGACTGCTTAATGGTCGAAACGGCGTGGACGGTGGAGTAGTCAAACTCCACGCCCTGCCCGATGCGAATGGGGCCGGCGCCCAGCACCACCGCCTTTTTGCGGCTTGTGAGGCGCGACTCGTTTTCTCCCATATAGGAGGAATAGAAGTAAGGGATATAGGCGCCCGCGTGCAGGGTATCCACCATACGGAAGGCGGGCACGATGCCGCACTCCTTGCGGAGGGCGCAGACGTCAAGCTCGGTGGTGCCCCAGAGCTTGGCGATGTACGGGTCGGAGAAGCCAAGCATCTTGGCGGCGCGCAGGGCCTTCTCGTCCCGCGGCTTTTTCTTAAGGATTTCCTCCATCTCGACGATGCCACGGAGGCACTCAAGGAACAAGGCGGTGATGGCGGTGGCCTCGTGGACCTTTTCGATGCTTGCACCGAGACGGAGGAGCTGGGCGACGGCAAAGATGCCGTCGGCGCGGAAGGTACGGACGTACTCAAAAAGCTCGTCCGTCGTCATGCCGTCAAACTTCGCCATGTAGAGGTGGTTGACGCCGATCTCGAGCGAGCGGACCGACTTCAGCAGGCACTCGGAAAGCGTTGAGCCGATGCCCATGACCTCGCCCGTGGCCTTCATCTGGGTGCCGAGAACGTTGGGCGCCGAGGTGAACTTATCGAACGGGAAGCGCGGGAACTTGGCCACGATGTAGTCAAGGCGCGGCTCGGTGGCGGCGGTGGTGCCGGGCAGATCGATCTCGTCCAGCGTCATACCGACGGCGATCTTGGCGGTCACGCGGGCAATGGGGTAGCCGCTGGCCTTGGAGGCGAGGGCCGAGGAGCGCGACACGCGCGGGTTGACCTCGATGAGGTAGTATTCGCCCGTTGTGGGGTGCAGGGCGTACTGCACGTTGCACCCACCCTCAATGCCGAGGGCGCGGATAATCTTAAGGGCGCTGTCGTTCAGCATTTTCAGCTCGTGCGGGGGGAGCGAGAGGATCGGCGCCACAACGATCGAGTCGCCCGTGTGGATACCGACGGGATCGACGTTCTCCATGCCGCAGATCGTGATCGCGCGGTCGGTCGAGTCGCGCATGACCTCAAACTCGATCTCCTTGTAGCCGCGCACGCTCTTTTCGACCAGCACCTGCCCGACGGGCGAGAGGGCGAGGCCGTTCGTCACGATCTCGACAAGCTCCTCCTCGTTGTAGGCAAAGCCGCCGCCCGTGCCGCCGAGGGTAAAAGCGGGACGGAGAACGACGGGGTAGCCGATGTGACCTGCCGCCGCCTTCGCTTCATCGACCGAGTAGATGATCTCGGAGGGAATGGTCGGCTCACCAATCGACTGGCAAAGCTCCTTGAACATCTCGCGGTCCTCGGCGCGCTCAATGCTCTCGCTCGGCGTACCGAGAAGCTCCACGTGGCACTCCTTGAGGACGCCGCGCTTTTCCAGCTGAATGGCAAGGTTCAGGCCGGTCTGACCGCCGATGCCGGGAACGATGGCGTCGGGG
>JAFVYX010000126.1 GCA_017500625.1 Clostridia bacterium
CATCAGCGTATCCAGCAAGTCCTGTGCGACCTGCAGATCCTCTTTCGTAGCCACTTCCGACTTCCCTGCGAGGAATATCGGATCGTGCATCAGTTCTTTAATCATCCGTTTCCTCGTCATTCATACCCCATGGATATGATGTTTTACCTTTTTTAACTTCTGTTGCTATTACGGCATCGATATTATCAATAATAAATCTTTGAGCTTCTTCGGTATAGTATATCACAGGAGTTCGTCTGCCATAGTTATCCCAATCAGCTAAAACAAGACCAATTGCCTCGCCCTCAGCAGTAGGAAAACGCTTGAATTTACCGTCTTCCCATTCTCTATACTCTATCATTCCGATGTTTAACAACCACTGTGTTATTTTTCGATACGATAATTTTTCGATTTTCTTTTGCTCAATATCTTCTCGCACCAACCAATTTATTTTTCTTGCTACTGCCGTTGCGGAAAGCGGATTGGGAGAATATCCAAAATCTTTAAGTTGCTCTTGAGTAATCGAGAACGGGAGACGTTCCGGTTTGTTTTCTTTTGGCTGTTTTCTCCGTTCTCTGTCGATCTCTTTTTGAAGGATTCCTGAAACATAGAAAAAGCATCTTGAAAGACGAACATTGTTTGCGATATCATCCTCGGGGATCGGCGTATCATCCAAAGGATTGATACCGTTTGCCAATTTATCTATAAAAGATTTGGCGTATGCGATTTTTTCAAGTTCTGTCATTTTCTTGTCTCCTTAAAATCAAAATTCCATTACAATGGTCGATTTCATGTTGTTGATATTATTTTATTCTACGGTTGCGATACCTTATATCCAGCAAATAGAATGCTTTTACCTAAACCTTGCGTTCTGTCATTCATCCACGGGTATTTACGGCATGATGCAGGAAAAGCAAAGCCTATAACCTCTTCAAGAGCATCAATCGTTACCTCAACCGTCTCCGGGATATGTGCGCTCAACCAATGTGTAATACAATCATACTTCGACATTTATATCCCACCTTTTATATGTCGTTCAATTCAATCACACTTAGATAAGAATTCTTGAATGCGTGAGTAATACTGCTCCATTTCGCCATAGATATCTACCGGGATTTCCAAAAAAGAAAGCGTTCCAAACATAGAATCCACTCGAAACAATTTCTTTATTTGGTCCAGTTCATAATTCGGATTCTGCTTTTCAAAAAAGGACAAAATATTATCCTTCCATTGGAGATACGCCGTGCGGATATTCATAATTTCTTCGTCTGTTGTGGATTCATTGATCCTTTGGTTGTAGAGCTGTATCATCCCGTAATGGTTTGAGATTGCCGGATTAAAACCAAAAAGCTTTACCAGCCGCTTCTCCATTTCATCCCAACGCTTAGATGCCGCCATAAATTGCTCAAAAGTTAAGCTCATATGTGCCTCCAGTAATTTAGATTGGGTATAACACCTGCTTTCTATTTCTATTATACCATAAGCAATGTACCAAAAAAAGCCCCGCATCGTCAATATCAAAAGGAAATGAGAAAAATACATAAAAAGACCAGGTGACTTTGCACTCGGTCTTTTATAATATTCACATTTTTATGCCCCCGATAGAGCGTGGCGGAGGGCCGAGTGGCCGCGCGCCCCAAAAGGCCACTCACGGCTTGGGAATCGGACGATCGTCCGAAGGATCGACGTCATTGACATTGACACAAGAGCGTGCTATAATGTGGTAACTTGCATTTTCGAACGCCGCATAAAAACGAAGCTTTTCCTTCTACGGGTCATGGTCATAGCGCATCTTGTGCTTTCGACCTGCGCCGCCCATCGTTTTTTCTTGAATGGCTCGGGACACTATGTTACGGGAGGCATACTATGATAACGCTCGGTAAGATCACGCCGCATCGCGGTCAGAATTCGGTCATCGTTAAGGAGCGGCGAGAGGAGGACGGCGTCCTTTCTCTCCTTTTGGCCGACAGCGCCGACGAGAGTCTTCCCCGCCGTATGCTTGGCACGGCGAAGCCGCCACGCCGCGTTTATCTGCGGAAGGAGGGGGACGTCCTTTCGTGGTGTGACGAGAAAGGTGGCGTCTTTCTCCCCTTGTGCGCGGTCGACAGCCGTGACATCCTTTTGCGTCTGGCCGAGGCGACCGGCATTGGCAGATCGAGAGACGTCTGCGGGCGCGGCGTCATTCTCACGGTCAAGGGGAACGAGCTCCGCTTCCGCGCGACCGATTGGCGCGAGGGCAAGCATATCTGCCACGATGCCATGTACTCCGCTCCGCTTGGCAACCGTCACTTCGATTTCCATTCGATCCGCGAGGTGGACGCCGATATGCCTGTATCCGAGGTGGTGACGGGCGTCTCCTTCAAGGGCATGATCGACGACATTGCCCCCCTGCATCTCAACGGCGGCTACATTGCCGGTAACCACGGCTTCTCGGTCATTGCCGCCCTTCCGAATACGGCAAAAAAGACCGAGCGCGACGTTGGCTCGGTCTGGAAAAACGCCGACGGAGTTACCTTTGTTTTGGTGCGTGCCACCGACGAGGCGGTGTGGCTCTGTCCCTTTTCCGAGACATCGATGCAAAGCGGCCGCTTCTCCTACGTGGCGATCAAGGAGGGTGAGGTGCTCACCGCCGTGCGCGGTGCCGCCGATCCCACCCCCATTACGGCGACCGCCGACAGCAAGCGCACCCAGCTTCACCCGAGCGTGAACCACGTCACCCGCGCCGCCTTCCTTGAGGGGGAGACCGAGGTCGACCTTGGCCGCGATGGCATCTATACCGCCGAGTTCATCGACCTTTACGAGCGCTACGACGTCATCTACCTGCCCCCGATGCTCGCCTACCTGATGGAAAATGCGGGCGCCTGCACCAACGAGAGCTATTGGCTGGATCGCCACGAGCGCGCCCTTTTCACGGTGGAATACGCCTACCGCATTGAGAAAAACGGCGCTTGCGTGGTGTTCTGCCGCTACGAGTTTCACAAGGACGTGGACGCCGCCATTGTGGCGGGCGTGCAATCGATCCCCATGGGCGGCGACCATTACGTTTACGTACCGGGCACCAAGCACTGCGCGACGCCCCGTCTCCAACATGCGGGAGAGGAGATCGACATCTCGGCCGAGACCGACCTCGTTGACCCTGAGCGCCTGCCGACCTCCTATTTCCAGTTCACCGATCCTGCGGGCTCGCGCTCGATGAACCTCGGCTACGTTCCCGGTTACGGCTACGCCGATCCCTCCCTCCGCCGCCGCTACCTCGGCGAGGGGGTCTCCAACCTCGGCTTTTATGCCACCACCTACAAAATGTACCCGAAGCTGCTTGCCAACACGAAACTGCCGGCGGGCGAGGTCATCGATTTCATTGCCTACCGCATTCCCGGCTTCTCCACCGACCCCGACTTTACGGCGATCAACCACTACACGCTGGGAGATGACATCTATCTCCAGCTCCACACCGCCGGGGGCTTCGCACACCGCACCGTGGCGCTCCCCGCTGAGATGAACGGCCGCCGCCTCCTGCCTCTGGACGTTTCCTCCACCCTTCATCTCACAAGCGAGACGGTCGAAAAGGGGCGCATTGCTCTCTCCGCCGACGGCCCCGCGTACGGCATTTACCTCCTAAGAAAGGCATAAACGTAAAAAAAGAGGAAAACGGCCGTTTTCCTCTTTTTTGGTGTTGGGAAGGTCAGATGGGAGTGGCGTTTGCCAGGAGATATTTCTCGGCTTCGGCGCACCACATTCCGTTGTTCTTTTCGACGATCCCGGCAAGCTCTCTGTAGAGCTCGTTGTCCTTACCAAGCTCCGCAAGGTCGGCAAGGGCGACAAGCGGCATGGAAATGAAGTTGTAGATCAGCTTCTTGCCACCGGGGATCTTATCAAGATTCAGCACCGTGTCCACCACGGCATCGAGGCCACCAACGTGGGTGATCATGGCGGTGGGATTGAGGCGGCCGTCATTCATCATTTCGATCGCCTCGATCATATCGTCGGTATTGCCGCCCGTGTTGCCGCAAATGTGGGTGAAGCTGTAATGCACGTGGTAAAAGTTGAACATGGCGGAGAAGTCATGGTTGGTCGGGCCTGCAAAGAAGTTCAGGCACCCGTCAAAGCCCAGCACGCTATCGGCGAGCTCCACAACGGGCTTTACGGGGGCGTAAACAAACGCATCGTCATACCCCTTGCCGCCCGAAAGCTCCATAAGATGCTCACGGGCATTTCCCACCTCGTTCGTGTTAACGTAAACGAGTCTCACGCCGTTTTTCGCGGCTTCCTCCACCGTCATGATCGAGGCCGCGCGCGCAAGGCGGGCATTATCGATATCCGTGACAACGAGCAGGCCCGGCTTCCGATCGCAATGAATGGCGTAATCGATAGCGCCGAGGCCCATGGGGCCTGCTGCCGCCATAAGGATCGCATTTCCGCCCTCGACGATCCCCATGGTGTGGAGATGCGTTGAATTGTTGGTGTGATAGTTTGTGTGATAGCTGGCGATGACACAAGACACGGGCTCAGCCAAGGAGCCGTAAAAATACGTGTTGTTATCGTAAGGAAGGAGGCAATTGCACTCCATGACCTCATTGGGGATAATGACGTATTGCGAGTTGCCGCCGATGAAGCGGTAAGAATATCCAAGGGCATCCAGCTTGCCCTGCCAGCCGAGAGCGGGCTGAATGGCAAAGCCGTCCCCGGGCTTAAATTTATGGCTCCACTTTTTACCGACGGCAAGGATCTCACCGCAGAACTCGTGTCCGATGATCGTGGGATGCTCGGCAATATCGTTGGGAATGCGGGCGTGTGCCGCCCCCTGAAGCGCCGCCTTGTGGGTGGACATACAAACGCTGTCCGAGATCACCTTGGCAAGGATCTCGTCCTCCTTCATTTCGGGAAGCTCAAACTCCTCAAAGCGCAAATCGTTCTGGCCGTAGATACGGACCGCTTTTGTTTTCATTCTGTTTTCCTCTGCAACGCATAAAATCGTGAAACGCGGCACCCGGTGCCGCCCTGATAACACACGAATTATACCACCGTTTTCAGAAAAAGTCAATCCAAAAAACGCGCACTGTCCTACTTTTTCGCGCGATACGGGCAAAAACGTTGGTCGGGGGTATTGCTTTTTCCCCTTTTTTTGTGCTATAATATCGCCGTGTGAAAACTTATCTCCTTGGAGGGTGAAAGTATTATGAAAAAAGATCTTATGTATGGCGCTGGGAACATCGGCCGCGGATTCATCGGCCAGCTGTTCCACATGTCGGGCTACGAAATTTCCTTTATCGACGTAAATATGGCCGTTGTGGACAAGCTCAACGAGGACGGGCGCTACCCGATCTACATCACCGAGGGAGAAAGCTACCGCGAGTATCTTGTGACCGGTGTACACGGCGTGAACGGCCGTGACAACGAGGCGATCGCCGAGGCGATGGCCGAGGCAGACATCATGGCAACGGCAGTGGGCGTTAATATTTTGAAGTTTATCGCCGCCCCGTTTGCGTGCGGTGTGCGCCGCCGTATGGAAAAGGGGATCGAGGCCCCCCTTAACGTCATCATCTGCGAGAACATGATCGAGGCGGACAAGTATTTTTCCGCGCTGGTGAAGGAAAATCTGAGCGAGAACGAGTGCCGCTATTTTGACGGTCACATTGCGCTGGTGGAGCCCTCGATCGGGCGCATGGTTCCCGCAACGCCGAAGGAGATCGCCGAGAAAAATCCCCTGGCCGTATGCGTTGAGCCCTACTGCGAGCTGCCCGTGGACAAGCACGCATTCAAGGGCGAGATTCCCGACATCAAGAATATGGTGCCCTTTGCGCCCTTCGACTTCTTTATCCGCCGCAAGCTCTTTATGCACAACATGAGCCACTCGCTTATTGCCTACTTCGGCGCTCTTTGCGGCTACACCTACATCTGGGAGGCGGTGGCCGATCCCGCGATCCGCGCCATTGCCGAGAGAGCGCTTGCAGATGCCTCGGGCGCCCTGCATCTTGAATACGGGGTTCCCCTCGATGAGCTTTCCGCCTTCTCCGAAAATCTCATTGAGCGCTTCCACAACAAGCTCCTCGGCGACACGGTGGAGCGCGTTGGCAAGGACACCCGACGCAAGCTCTCGGTCAATGACCGCCTTGTGGGTACGGCGCTCCTTTGCGAAAAGCACGGCATTCCGGCCACCGGCATTCTGGCCGCTGTGGCGGCGGGGCTCCGTTTTGCCCCCGCGGGTGACGAGGCCTCCCTTGAGGTAGCCAAGGATGCCGCAGAAAACGGCGCTTGCCACGCCCTTGCCACCTTCTCCGGTATCCCTGCGAACTCCGAAAAGGCGCAGACGATCGCCAATTTCTATGCAAGGATAAAGAGAGGCACGCCGATCGGCGAGCTGTTGGCGTGAGTGCCAAGGAGGACGTATGACACCCTGTGAAATTGTGGGGCAGGCCGCCAGCATCCTTGCCATGGCGTGTATGATCTTCTCCTATCAGCAGAAGATTCAGAGGCGTCTTGTCCTCTGTCAGCTTTTCGGCGGTATTCTTTTTGCAATCAGCTTTTTCCTCCTGGGTGCGACGGTCGGCGCACTGATGAACATAATCGCCGTGGTGCGTGCTCTGCTGTTCCTTTTCCCGAAGAGGATCAACGCCTCCCACCCCGCATGGCTGTGCGTATTCATCGCCTCCTACGTCGCCTTTTACGTGCTCAGCTTTACCGTGTTCGGGACGCCGCTCACCCCTGCCAATCTGGCAATCGAGCTGTTGCCCATTATCGGTATGACGGCGATGTCGGTCGGGTTCATGCTGGCGGACTCGGGCAAGGTCCGCAGGGTCGGCCTGATCTCCTCGCCCTCCTGGCTTATCTACAACATCTATTACCTGTCCATCGGCGCCACGATCTGCGAGGTACTGAGCCTTGCCTCGATCGTGATCGGCATGCTGCGTCACGATAAAAAATAACCGCATAAAAAACGGGGGGCTCCGCGGAGCCCCCCCGTTTTTTGTCGCCCCGTGGGCCGCCAAAACGGATCACGGGGCGGCGGTGCATATTTCGTCAAGGGGGAGCATAGACTGTCCGTAAGGAAAGACGGGGGTGTGGGTATGAAACGATCGGTAGGGGTATGGCAGCTTTGGGGGTTTGCGTCTACGGCGCTCCTTGGCACGCTTTTGCATTTTTTGTACGATTGGCTGGGGGGCCCCCTGTGGATCGCTCCGTTTTCCGGCGTGAACGAATCGACCTTTGAGCATATGAAGCTCCTTTTCTGGCCGATGCTGCTGTTTGCGGCAGTGGAGAGCCCTTTCTTCCGCGACCGCAAGGATTTCCCTTGCATCAAGCTGCGTGGGATCCTGCTTGGGCTCCTGCTCATTCCCGTGATCTTCTATACCTACAACGGCGTTGTCGGCAAATCCCCCGATTGGCTCAACATCACGATCTTTTTCGTCACGGCGGCGGCGGTCTACCTTTACGAGTGGCGCCTCCTCCGTCGGAGCGATACCCCGTGTCGATGGCCGCGGGCGGCGGTGGCAATGCTTTGCCTTTTGGCTCTGCTTTTTGCGGTGCTCACCTTTAAGACGCCCGAGCTTGGGCTGTTCCGCGATCCCCTGACGGGGAGTTACGGCATTTAAAGGAAGACCGATGAGTCCATTCTCATCGGTCTTCTTTTTTGAAATGAAAGGTTTTGTTTGCAACTTCCCTTTTTCCGAAACAAATGCTTACCTTTTTGAGAAAAAATGAAGCGATGGCGTTCCAAAGAGCACGACAAAATCCCCCCTTGATTTTCGCGTGCGCGTGTGCTATAATAAAATTTATAATATATTCTTACGTATCATCGCTGTAATGAACAGGAAGTGCTTGCCTTATGAAGAACCGTCATACTCGCTTCGAAAAGCCACAACCGCTGTCGGAGAAAAGGAAGGGATTTCAGCCGAAATCGATCCAATCCAAGATCGTGCTCCTCCTTCTTGTCAGCGTTATTCTCTCGGCCTCCGTCGTCGGCATGGTCTGTATCATCAAGACCTCGGCCATTCTGCGCGTGACTGCCGAAGACAATATGATCCTCATCTGCAACCGCGGCGCCGAGGGCATCAACATCAAGCTGGAGAAGATCGAGGAGCAGGTCACGACCATGCGTCACTATGCCGAGACGGCCTTCAACAGCACCACGCTGGTGGGCGAAGGTGCCGAGGCCGAGGCGGCGCGACAGCACTTTATTGCCGAATTTCAGACGGTCGCCAAGAACCACGCGAGCAGTGCCGAGGGCATTATCGGCATTTTTGCGATCTTTGATTTCAACGCCATGGAGATCTCTGCGCCCTACGGCTTCTCTTACCTGGTGGCCGGTCACGGCGCCTTTACCGAGCAGCCCCTGTCCGAGCTTTACGGGAAGCCCTCGTTTTCCTCGTGGTACGGCCAGCCCGTGCAGAAGGAGAGGGCGCTTTGGCTGGAGAAGGCCCCCCACCCCAGCGGCACCTACGAAAGCGCCTACGTGGCGCCGATCCTCCTGGCAAACGGCACCTGCATCGGTGTTGTGGGAGTTAGCTGCGAGAGCACCTTTCTCGAAAAGGCCTCTCATGACTTCCACGGCTTTGAATCGGGCTTCGCCTTTCTCTTAAATTCGGACAACTCGGTCCTCTACCACCCCGAGATCAATTCCATGACGGGCACGTTGGCCCCCCGCCCCGAATTCCACGTCATTGAGGAAAATGAGCGCGCGGAGGAGAGCGACGTTTCCCTCTACTCCTACCGCCACGAGGGGGATTCCCGCTACCTGTCCTATACCGTGCTGAGAAACGGAAAGAAGCTTTGCATCTCCGCATCGCAAAGCGAGATCTACGAATGGCAGTCCGGGCTGGTCCTTTCCTGCCTGACGATCGTTGCGAGCGTTGTTGCGCTCGCGCTTCTGGCGGCCATTCTGTTTGCCAAGCGCCTCACGCAGCCCATTAAAACGCTGAACCTTGCGGCGCGTGATATGCTGGAGGGGAACCTGGAGACCGAGCTGATCCCCACCACGGCCGACGAGATCGGCGAGCTGACGCGCATTCTGAACCGCGCCCGCGAGAGGATCAAGTACCAGCTCAGCGACCTCTATAACGAGGCCCACCACGACGGACTGACGGGCGTCCTCAACAAGACCGCCTTCCGCGATACCGAGCGCCTGATGGACCGCCATATCGACTACGGAAACGCCTCCTTTGCCGTGGCGATCCTCGACGTGAACCGCCTGAAGGTCACCAACGACTTCTTTGGCCATGCGGCGGGAGACGAGCTGCTCCGCGCTGTGGCCAACCACCTGAAGGCGGCCTTTGACCCACAAAGCATCTTCCGCATCGGCGGTGATGAATTTGCCCTCGTCCTGTGCGGGAACGATTCCGCAAAGGACATTGCGGCCGTGGAGCGCTGTGCCGCCAAGATCCCGACGCTGCATCTTACGACCTACCCTGACGTGTCCGTCTCCTGTGCGATCGGCGTCACCGCCTACGACAAGGTGCTTGACAACTGCTTCAATGACGTCCTCCTGCGCGCCGACCGCCTGATGTACAGCAACAAGGGGGAGAGCAAGCGGACGGTCGCAACAATCGAGGGGGCCAAGGGCATCAAGCAGCTACAGACCGAAAAATTCATGGAGTTCCTCTCGATCCTCAACCAGTCCACCGAGGACTACCTCTTCCTCTATGAGATGGAGAGCGACAAGCTGCATTTCTTTGACGACTTCTTTGTCAAGTATACCATTCCTCACAGCGAGGACGGCACACTTTCGATGGCTACGATGACCGAGGCCCTGCACCCCGCTGACCGCGCGGCCTTTACCGCGGATATCACGGAGCTTTCCGAGGGCAAGCGCAAGGATCACCATATGAACTACCGCTTGACGACCACAAGCGGCGTGACGGCCTGGGTCGACTGCCGTGGCCGCATCATCGAGGCGGACGGGCACCCCTTCCTTCTCATCGGACGTCTCTCCGACAACGTGACCCGCCCCTGGTACAACCCTGTCACAGGTCTTTTCAACCGCACGCGCTTCTTGCAGGATATGCAGGCCAAGGAGACACCGAGCTTTGGCAGCTTTATGCTCCTTGACATTGACAACATGTCAAACCTCAACCTCAAGCTTGGCCGTCAAGCGGGCGATGATATCCTCCGTCTGCTGGCGGGGACACTGGAGAGCATTTTCCCCCACAACCGCCTCTACCACATGGAAAAGGACCGCTTTGCCGTGCTGCTTGACACCACGGACGAGGAGGCGATACGCAAGTCCTTTGAGACGCTGCTGGAATCGCTGAGCGGCAAGCTCACGGCCTCTGCGGCGGTGGTGCCGAACGACGAGATGCTGTATGCCGACGGAAACAGCATTTACGAATACAGCAATCAGCTCCTTAAGGAAAACAAGAGCAAAAAGAGCGGCACGATCGCCTTCTTCACCCACGAGGATTTCCAGAAGAAGATCTCGAGCATTGCGCTGATCGATGAGCTCCGCCACAGCATTGCCAACAATTTTGACGGCTTTTACGTGGTGTATCAGCCGAAGATCGCCGCTGACGGCTACTCCGTGGTGGGGGCCGAGGCGCTTCTCCGTTATCGCTCTCCTTCCCGCGGCGTGATCTCCCCCGCCGAATTCATTCCTCTCCTTGAGCGCACGCGCCTCATCAACAAGGTCGGTCTTTTCGTGTGTGACACGGCCTTGCGCCAGTGCAAGCTCTGGAGAGAGAAGATCCACGATTTCCATATCGCCGTGAATTTCTCCTCGATCCAGCTGCTGGAGGACGAGACCGATGAGCTGGTTCTGGCCATGCAGACGGCCTACGATCTGCCGGGAGAAGCGCTGATCATTGAGCTGACCGAGTCGATCGAGGTGGAAAGCACCGAGGTGGCCGAGGCCTTTGAGCGCTTCCGCGCTGAGGGGATCCGCATTGCGATCGACGACTTCGGCACGGGATACGCCAACCTCGCCTACCTCAAGAAGATCCACGCCGACGAGATCAAGATCGACCGTGTCTTTATCAAGGACATTCAGGAGTCCTCCTACAACTACATGGTCATCAAGAACATTCTGGAGTTTGCCAAGCAAAACGGCTTCCGTGTGTGCCTTGAGGGCGTGGAAACCTCCGAGGAGCTTTCGATCCTTGAGGGGCTCGGCGCCGACACCCTGCAGGGATATCTCTTCGATAAGCCGCTCTCCCCAGAGGACTTTGAGAGCCGCTACGTAACCGGCGAGGCACCCGAGTGGGCTTTTATGCCCGAGCTTAACCTTTATAAGGAACGGGCGCATCTCATTCGCTTCAACGCCAAGGACATTCTGTCCACCATCAATATCGGCCTTTGGGTTATCCGCATTGAGGAGGCCGCGGACAGCTATAAGCTCTTTGGTGACGCCTGTATGCACAAGCTTCTGGGCGTTTCCGAGACGATCTCTCCCGAGGAATGCTACCGTCAGTGGTACGACCGCATCAAGCCGGGGCATGAGGACGCCGTGAATGCTATGGTCGAGGCCATGGCAAAGGGCACCGAGGTGTGCCAGGCAGTCTATCCCTGGCTCCACCCGACGCTCGGGGAAACGCTGGTCCGCTGCACGGGCAAATGCGTTCTCAACGAGGACGGAGTCCTTGTCTTTGAGGGCTTCCACCGCTTTGTGGCCGATGCCGCCAACGTTTACACGCATCTTGACCGAAGCGATCTCAATCCCATGCAAAGCTGAATATAAAAGAGCGCAACTGCGGTTGCTCTCTTTTTTTATTCCTTACGCCGATAGCGGGCGAGGGGCGAGGGGGGGAACGCCGCCCTCAGCGTGGCTTTTTCTGCGAGAGGAATGGGATTGGACGGCGCCTGTGTCAGCGTGAGTGCCGAAGCACCGTTGCCTGTGGCCGTGGCGGTCATGGTCGCTTCCGCGGTGCGTGCATAAGCCACCGTGACGGCACCCGCCGTTTCTCCTTCAAGCTCGGCCTTGACCACAACGAGGGAATAGGAATCCACGCTGCGGGTGGCAAGCTTTTGGGGATCGAGGAAATTGACGCCCTCAATGGCGTGGAGCGCCGTGCCGCCGCCCGAGCCGCCGCCCTGATCGCCACCGCTGACATCGGCCCCCGCCAACGAGAGGAAGAGGAAGGCCGAGCTGTCCTTTCCGTAGCTGTATTTGGACGTATACTTCTCGATCTCCGCCATAGAGGTATTGCCGATCATATACTCGTAGATCCCCGCCTCGGCCTCCGAAATGTAATATTGGTAGATCAGAAGATTGCCGTTGCCGAGTCCCGCATTACTGCTTTGAAAACGCAAAGGGGTCTCGGTCCATTCGACGATCTTGCCGTCCTCACGGCGGAAGCGATAGATCGACTTATAGCAGTCGCTGTTCATCTTGGTGATAGCAAAGGCGAGGTCACAGGTACCGCCGTTTTGCGGATCGAACCAGATGACGTTGGGGGGCAGGGTCACGGTGCCATTGGAAAGCGGGACCTCGACCCAATCCGAGGGAATACTGCCGTCGCTTCCCGGGGGGGTGGGGGCGTTAGGTTCGAAAAAGATGCCCGTGTTATCCTTGAGAATGTTTGGATTAAAGGAAAACAGCTCCGTGACGATCTTTTCACCGATGGCGGGGAGACCGAGATCGGTCCTTGCACCGAGGTCGGCGGTCGAGGTGACCGACAGTGCCCCGCTGAGCGCATTCAGGGCATGCGTTTGATCAAGGTTAAGTGAGGAGATGATCGTTTCATAACGGAAGGCCTCCCCGGGCGCCGGGTTCATAGAGGCGGTAGAAATGCCTTTGACAAAGAAGGCGCGGTCGGGGATCGAGCCATCGATCTGCACGCCGTTGCCCGTGAGGTCACGAAGATCGGAAACGATCTTTGCCGAGGGGTAAACCATAATGGCACCACCCGAGCCACCCACACCGTCTCCGCCCGTGCCTCCCTCTCCCGAGCCGCC
>JAFVYX010000127.1 GCA_017500625.1 Clostridia bacterium
CCTTCGCGTGCTTATGTCGGACAATTCAACTTCAAAGGCTCCGACCAGCAGAAAAAAGTCGGACAACTCTCCGGCGGTTGACGGTGTAGGCTTTGTAGGTGTAACCGATGCCGTAGCGTACGGGGCGCAAAAGCTCGGCTACCAGCGTGTCGCCGATCTCAACGGCGCAGAGGATCGCGCGCAGGTCGGCGGTGTCGGTCACGGTCACGCCGCCCAGCTTTTGCAGGATATCGCCCGCGGCGATCGTGTCCTGGTTGAGGGCCGAAAGCTCGGCGTTATAATAGTACTCGGCGACGACGGGACCATACTGCGAGGTCTGCGAGAAGGCCAGCCCCAGATAGGGCGTGCCCGAAACGTAACCGCGGTTGACGATCTGCACGGCGCGGTCGAGCGCGAGGTCGATGGGAATGGCGAAGCCGATATCCTCAACGCCCGTGCCCGAGGACTTGGCGTTGACGATGCCGATGAGCTGGCCGTAAAGGTTAAATAGACCGCCGCCCGAGTTGCCGGGGCTGACGCCTGCCGAATGCTGAATGAGCGTCATAGACACCCCCTCGACCGCGATCGGGCGGGCAAGGCACCCGATGATGCCGTCCGTCACGGCACCGCCGAGCTTGCCGAGGGGATTCCCGATCGCCGCGACCTCCTGGCTGAGGCGAAGCTCGGTCGAGTTGCCGACCGTGGCAACGGTAAGCCCGGTTTTTGCGATACGGCAGACGGCAATATCGGTCGTCCAGTCGGTGCCGAGGACCTCGGCATCGTAGCCCTCGCAGTTGGGATCGTTTGTGAACACCCGAACCCTCGTGCAGCCCTCGACCACGTGGTTGTTGGTGATGATATAGGTGTACGTGGCGTCGGCGTAAAAGAGAACGCCGCTGCCCGCGCCGCTTTCAACGTAAGTGCCGTAATACTTATCGTACGAGGTCGCCTCGGTAACGATCGAGACCACCGAGGGCGAGGCCACCTCCGCAACGTACGCATAGGTGCCTGCCTCCGAGGGGGGCGGAGCGGGGGTGTAATACTGGTTGACTGTGATGTTCTGCGTGGCGACGGGTCCCCTCGCCGCGGCGGTGGTGGTGGCAGCGGTGGTAACGTCACCGTCCTCACCGGGCAGGGCGGACAGAAGGTCACAGGACGAGAGCGACAGAATGAGGATCGAAAGCAGCAGCAAGGCGGCGATGAGGGCCGCGCTGAGACGGAAGGCGTGAGGGGCCACTTCTTTTTTTTGGCGGTTCATAGAATCCTCCTTAGGGATTTTATGGCTCCATTATACCGCACACGTGTGACGGCCGTGTGACGGGAGCGCACATTTTTAGTAAAATCAGCGGTGAGCATCAAGGTAGCTTTGGAGAATGATCTCCGCGGCGAGGGTATCCACCACCGCCTTGCGGCGGGCGCCGCGGGTGTTGGCGGCCGAGAGGATCCTATGGGCCTCCACGGTGGAAAGGCGCTCGTCCCACAGGGCGATCGGCACGCTTGTGCGCTCGGAGAGGTGTACAACGAAGGCGCGGATCACCTCGGCACGGCCGCCCTCGCTCCCGTCCATATTGCGCGGCAGGCCCACCACGATAAGAGAAACGCCCCTCTCGGCGGCCTCGGCGGCGACACGGTCGGCGGTCTTCAGCATTCCGTTCTCGCGCAGGGTGGCGATGCCCGTGGCGAGGAAGCGGCTCTCGTCCGAGACGGCGATGCCCGTGCGGACGTCACCGTAATCCACGCCGAGGACACGGCCCTTGTTTTCTACGTTCATTCTCAGTTTTGCTCCTTGCGGAATTTTTATTCTCTATACATTGTACCACGCGAGGGGAGTTTTTGTAAAGGGTTGATTTATTTTTTTGAGGTGGTATAATAGGCATAGATCAAGCTAAGGAGACCGCCATGCCGTTATCGCTTCTCTGTCCCGTTTGCCGCCGACCGCTTTCGCGATGCGAGCGCACCCTTCTGTGTGAGGGACGCCACAGCTTTGACGTTGCCCGCCGCGGGTACGTCAATCTTCTCACAGGGCACGTGGCTGCCGTGGGCGACAATCGCGAGATGATCGCCGCGCGCCGCCGCTTTCTTGACGGCGGCTACTACGCGCC
>JAFVYX010000128.1 GCA_017500625.1 Clostridia bacterium
GCCTTTGCCTCTGCCTCGGTCACGTGAGGAATGAGGCTGGACGGATCGTTCTTATCCTTTAAGATGCCCGCAATGTCGGTCATCATGATCAAACGCTCAGCACCCAGAGCCCCCGCGATAAAGGCGGCGGCGGTGTCGCCGTTGATGTTGTAGGCACAGCCCTCGGCGTCACAGCCGATGGTGGAAACGACGGGAATGTAGCCGCGGTCCAAGAGGTCGATCACAGGGTCAATATTGACCTTGGTGATCTTGCCGACGTAGCCGAGACGGGGATCCTTGACGGTCGCCTCGATCAGCTTGCCGTCCATGCCCGAAAGTCCCATGGCTCTGCCGCCCTTCATGCCAAGCAGGTTGACAAGGCTCTTATTGACCTTGCCCGCCAGCACCATCTGCACGATATCAATGGTCTCCTTGTCGGTCACGCGCAGTCCGTCCACGAACTCCGCCTTCTTGCCAAGACGCTCCATCAGATCGTTGATCTCGGGGCCGCCACCGTGGACGAGAACCACCTTAACGCCGACCAGCGACAGAAGAACGATGTCCTCCATCACCTGCTCCTTCAGATGCTCGTTGATCATGGCGTTGCCGCCGTACTTGACCACGACGATCTTGCCGTTATACTGCTGAATGTATGGGAGCGCCTGAGTCAACACCTCGGCTCTCTGTGCATTCGAAAAGTGCTTATCCATGTTTTCTATCCTCTCTTGTAAACTTCAGTTTACATTAGGTTCTGTAATCGCCGTTGATCTTGACGTAGTCGTAGGTGAGGTCACAGCCGAAGGCGGTGGCTTCGCCGTCGCCGTTTCCGAGGGAAACGAGGATCTCGATTTCCTTCTCAAGAAGGATCTCCTTGGCGGTCTCCTCCGAGAAGGGAACGCCTGCGCCGTTCTTGCAGACAGGAATTTCGCCCTTCACCGAGCGGAAGGCAACGTCCACAGCGTTCACATCCACGTCGGCACCGCTGTAACCGATGGCGCACAAAACACGGCCCCAGTTAGCGTCCGAGCCGAACATTGCCGCCTTCAAAAGGCTGGAGCAGATGACGCTCTTGGCAACCGTCTTTGCGGTCTGTTCATCCTTAGCACCCGTCACCTTGCACTCGAGAAGCTTGGTCGCGCCCTCGCCGTCTGCCGCAATGGTACGGCAAAGCTGTACAGTTACGGTATTGAGCGCCGCCATAAATGCGGCAAAGTCCTCGCCCTCCGCGACGATCTCGGGGTTGCCCGCCATACCGTTTGCCATCACCGTCACCATATCGTTGGTGGAGTGTCGCCATCGATGCTGATCATGTTGAAGGTCTTCTTGATGTCGGTAGACAATGCTTTCTGCAGCATTTCAGCCGTGATCGCCACGTCAGTGGTGATAAAAACCAGCATGGTCGCCATGTTGGGGTGGATCATGCCGCTTCCCTTGGCGATGCCGCCAAGACGGCAGGTCTTGCCGCCCACGGTGAACTCGACCGCGATCTCCTTCTTAATAAGGTCGGTGGTCATGATGCCCTCTGCCGCGTCCGCGCCGCCCTCGTAGGAGAGTGCGTCCACCAGCATGGGGATACCTGCCGCAATGGGCTCAAGGGGAAGGGGCTGACCGATGACGCCCGTCGATGCCACGATGACGTCGGCGGCGGGAATGCCGAGCGCGGCACCCGTTATTTCGCACATCTTCTCAGCAACCTCAATGCCGTCCGCATTGCAAGTGTTGGCGTTGCCGCTGTTGCAGATGACTGCCTGTGCATAGCCGTCGGCGATGTGTCTCTTGGTGACCGTCAGGGGCGCGCCCTTGACGAGGTTGGTGGTATAAACGCCCGCCGCGGTGGCGCGGGTGTCGCTGACGATCAGCGAAATATCACGCTTGGTGCGGTTCTTACGCACACCGCAGTGTACGCCCGAGGCGCGGAAGCCCTGTGCGGCGCAAACGCCGCCGTCGATCATTTTCATCATGGTCATATCCTCACTTTACTTTACGTTCAAGCCGGTGTCTTCCTTGACGCCCAGCATAATGTTCATGTTCTGAATGGCGGCGCCCGAGGCACCCTTGCCGAGATTGTCGAAGCGGGAAACGAGCAAAATGCGCTCGTCATTTCCCTCGGCATAAACCTCCATGTCGTCGCGCGTAGCAAGTCCACCCGCCGAAAGGAAGCCGCCCTCGCCGTTCTCCTCGGTGAAATGCACAAGCCCCGAAGCGAACGCCTCACGGTAGACCGCCTTGACGTCGGCAAGCGTTCCGCACAGATCCTTGGCAAAGACGGGAACGGTGACCTCCATGCCCGAGTAGAAATCGCCTACCACGGGGCAAATGACGGGGGTCACGGAAAGCCCTGCAAGCTGCTTCATTTCGGGCAGATGCTTGTGCTTCTGTCCAAGTGCGTACTGTCTGGGGTACTGCTTAACGGGATAAAGGGCGCTTGCCTCGTCCTCATAGTCGGCGATCATCTTTTTGCCGCCGCCCGAATA
>JAFVYX010000129.1 GCA_017500625.1 Clostridia bacterium
CGCGTGATGGCATCGTTCAGAAGGTCGTTGAGCATGCCCGTGGTCACGCGCTTGTGTGCCTCGGCGTACACCTCAAGGATCTTTTCAAAGAGCAGCTGCGTGCGCTGACCCGTGAGGGCGGACACGTAATAAATGGGAGCGTAGGGCATATAGGAGAGGGCGGTGCGGATCTTCTGGTTGAACTCATTGACGGTGGAGTTGTCCTTTTCAATGAGGTCCCATTTGTTGACCACAATGATCGTGGCCTTGCCCGCCTCGTGCGCGATGCCCGCGATCTTCTCGTCCTGCTCGGTGATGCCCTCCGAGGCGTCGATGAGGAGAAGGCAGACGTCGGCACGCTCGACCGCCATTTTTGCGCGGAGCACCGAGAACTTCTCGATGCGGTCCTCGACCTTGCTCTGGCGGCGGATCCCTGCGGTATCGATGAAGGTGAAGCGACCGAGCGGCGTCTCCACCTCGGTATCGACGGCATCGCGCGTGGTGCCGGGAATATTGGAGACGATCTGGCGTTCCTCCCCCAGAAGACGGTTGACGAGCGAGGACTTGCCGGCGTTCGGCTTGCCGATGACAGCCACCGCCACGGTGCCGTCCTCCTCCTCGGCCTCGGCCTCGGGCGGCAGGGCGGCAATGACCTCGTCAAGGAGATCGCCCGTTCCCGTGCCGTGGATCGAGGAGAGGGCGATGGGATCGCGCTCAAAGCCCAGCTCGTAGAACTCGTAATATTCGTAGGGAAGGTCGCCCACGCGGTCGATCTTATTGACCGCCACAACGATCGGCTTGCCCGACTTTTTCAGCATCACGGCAATGTCACGGTCATCGGCGGTGAGGCCTGCGTGCACGTCGCAGAGAAAGACGATGACGTCGGCAGTCGCGATCGCCACCTCGGCCTGCATACGCATCTTAGCAAGGATCACGTCGTCGGTCTTCGGCTCGATGCCCCCCGTATCCACAAGGAGAAAGGGGCGGCCGTTCCACTCGGCATCGCCGTAGATGCGGTCGCGCGTGACACCGGGGGTATCCTCAACGATCGAGCGGCGCTCCCCGATGAGCTTATTGAACAACGTGCTTTTTCCCACGTTCGGCCGTCCGACAACGGCCACGATCGGCTTTGCCATGATTATCCCTCCTTTTCGTCGGAAAGGAGCGCCTCGACAAGCTCGGCGCCGTCCTCTCCGATAAAGCGTACCCGCGTGCCAAGGCGCTCGGAAAGCTCACTCGGTGTCATACCGCAGAGGAAAAGATCCCCGTCGGCACGCAGGGTGCTGCGCGGCAGGAGAAGCACCTCGCCAAGCTCGCGCCCCGCCAGCTGCTCGGCCATATCGTGGCCCGTGAGCAGGCCCGAGACCGTGATGCTTTCTCCAAACCAGAAATTCTTTACTTTGTAAACGTTAATTGACAAATGGGGGTGTTTTTCGACCACTTCCCCAACGATCCTCTCGATCATCGGCGCGGCGGCGACCCCCGTGGCGATGGAAAGACAGCGCCCTTCGACACCGTCCGACGGGGTGGTGTCACGGAGGGCAGCGGCGGCCTCCTCATAAAAGGAGCGCAGCATACCCACGCCGTTTTCGATCTGCGGATAGCCCTCGTAGGCCTCCTCCGTGGGGAGCGGCAGCCCCGCCCGGAGGTACAGCTCGTCCGCCGCGTACACAAGGCGTGAGCCGCGGGCGGCCAGGTGCGCCTCGCCAAAGGTCTCGACCGTGCGAATGACCTCAGCGGCCTCGGCAGGGGTGTAAGCGGTGAGGGGGTACAGCCCCTCACGGTGAGCGGTCAGGCCCGCCGGCACCACCGACACGCTGTCAAGCGCCGGGTAAAGGGCGGCGAGATCGTGCATCGAGCGCAAAAGCTCCTCGCCGTCATTGATGCCACGGCAGAGGACGATCTGGGCGCGGAGCGTGATGCCGGCCGCGGCCAGGCGGTCAAGATAGGACAGCACCTCGCCCGCGCGCTTGTTGGCCATCATCTTAACGCGGAGCTCGGGATTTGTGGTGTGCACCGAGACGTTGATGGGCGAAATATGCATCTTGATGATGCGATCGACGTCCGCGTCCGTGAGGTTGGTGAGGGTGATATAATTGCCGTGGAGGAAGGACAGGCGGGCATCGTCGTCCTTGAAGTATAAGCTCTCGCGCATGCCCTTCGGCAGTTGGTCGATGAAGCAGAAGATGCACTTGTTGCGGCAGGACTGCTTTTTGTCCATGAGCGCCGTTTCAAAGAGAAGGCCGATGTCGTCGTAGCGCTCCTTTTTGATCTTTTTGCGGAAGGTCTTTCCCCTGCGGCACAGCGTGAGGACGAGGCGCTCCTCCGCCAGATAAAAGCGGTAATCGAGAACGTCCGAGATCTCATTTTCCCCGATCGCGATCAGAACGTCACCGGCACGGATCCCGCACCTGGCCGCCCGTGAGCGCGGCTCGACCGCCGTGATCTCTACCATAGCTCCCCCTCCCTTCTGCATAGTCATTCATTATATTATAGCACACCAAGCAGGGCTTTGCAATAGCCAAAGAAAAAAAGCCCCGAAGGGCTTTTTTCTTACCGTTCCTCTCGGAAGTAGGAGAGTCCGAGCGAGGCAGGGGGCTGAGTCTCGCGTTTTTTTCGCATACTGGTCACTACGAGAACGATGATGGTGACAAGGTAGGGGAAGGTGGCAAAAAACTCGACCATACTGCGCGAGAGGCCGGGAATGATAACGGGGAGAATGTAAAGGCCGCCGAAGATGAACGAGCCGAGGATCCCGTACGAGGGGTTCCAAAGGGCAAAGATGACAAGCGCAATGGCAAGCCACCCGCGGTCACCGAAGCCGTTGTTCGACCAGATGCCGCCCATATAGTCCATCACGTAGTAAAGACCGCCAAGACCCGCAACGGCACCGCCGATGACGGTGGCCCCGTACTTGTAAGCGCCTACGTTGATGCCCGCGGCATCGGCGGTGGCGGGGTTTTCACCCACGGCACGCAGATGCAGGCCGAGGCGCGTACGCTTGAGAAGCACAGTGACAAGAATGGCAACGACAATGGCGACGTAGGCAAGGAAGCCGTAGGAGAGGAATACCCGTCCAAAGAAGCCGCTGTCGCTCCCCACGATGCTCGCCTTGAAGAAGCGGCTGGTCTCGACCACCGAGAGCGAGGCCGTTTCGCTTCCGGCCAGCTTGGCAAGCGAGCCGCCGAAGAAGTTACCAAAGCCAACGCCGAAGGTGGTGATGGCAAGACCCGTCACGTTCTGGTTGGCGCGCAGGGTGATGGTCAAAAAGGCGTAGATGAGCGACACAAGTCCCGCGCCGAGCAGAGCCGAGAGCAGGGGTATGAGGATGGCAAGGAAGCCACTCATCGCCTCGGGCGAGGAGAGCGACTGCTCATAGTAGAACGCGCCCATAACGCCCGAAATACCGCCGACGTACATGATGCCGGGGATACCGAGGTTGAGGTTGCCCGACTTTTCGGTCAGGATCTCACCCGTGGAGCCGAAGAGCAGAGGAATGCCCTGCACCATGGCTCTTTGAATAAAGTTGGCAAGAAAGCTCATTCCCGATCCTCCTTTTCCTCGCTGTCCGCATCGGCCGCGACCTCCGCGGGCGCCGCCTTTTTGTGGCGGAGACGGACCGAATAATGAATAAAGAACTCACACCCGATGATGAAGAAGAGGATGATACCCGTCAGGATCTCGGGGAAGGAGGAGTTGAGGCGCATGGTGGTGGCGATCTCACCGCCGCCGCGCGAGAGGAAGACGATAAGGAAGGCCGTCAGCGCCATGTAGAGCGGGTTGAACTTGGCAAGCCAGGAGACCATAATGGCGGTAAAGCCGTCACCGCCCGCGGTATCGGGGCTGATCGTATGGTCGGTGCCCGACACAAGGAGGAAGCCCGCAAGGCCGCAAATGGCACCCGAGACGAGCATCGTACGGATGATAACGTGCTTGACGTTGATGCCAATGTAGCGCGCGGTGTTCTCACTCTGACCGACGACCTCGATCTCATAGCCGTGCTTGCTGTACTTGAGGTAGATGTACATCAGGGCGACCGCCGTGGCAACGACAAGGATCGGAATGATCTCGGAGTAGCCGGCGATCGCGGGGAGCTGACCGTTACGGATAACACCGATATGGCCCGAGCCCTTCGGGTTTTCCCAGACCGTGACGAAATAGCGCACCAGCTGAATGGCCACGTAGTTCATCATCAGGGTAAAGAGGGTCTCGTTGGTTCCCCAGAAGGCCTTGCACACCGCAGGGAGAATCGCCCACAGGGCGCCCGCCACAACGGCAACAATGAGCATCAGGGGGATCATCACGGCGATCGGCCAGCCCTTCATCAGGATCATGCAGGCCGCCGTAGCCAGACCGCCCGCCAGCACCTGGCCCTCCGCGCCGATGTTCCAGAAGCGCATCTTAAAGGCGGGGGTGACGGCCAGCGAGATGCAAAGCAGGATCGCAAGGTCGGAGAGCATGGAGAGGAAGCGGCGGAAGGAGCCAAAGGACCCCTCAAACATCGCAGAAAACAGAAGGAAGGGGTTTTTCCCCGTCAGGATCAGGGTAAGGAGCGAGGAGACGATAAGCGCGAGGAGGATCGCCGCCGCGCGGATCGCGTACGGCTCCCAGGGACGGAGCCCGTCCCGCTTTACAATGTGAAACAGCGGCTCACGCTGCTTTTTCTCAGCGGTTGCACTCTTATTCGCCATCGTCGCTGCCTCCCTTCGTCATCAAAAGTCCAATCTCCTCCTTGGTGGAGGTGCGCGCGTCCACGATCCCGGTCACACGGCCCGAGCCGATGACGAGAATGCGGTCGCAAAGCTCAAGCAAAACGTCAAGGTCCTCACCGACAAAGATGACGGCCACGCCCTTTTCCTTCTGCGCGTTCAAAAGGTTGTAAATGAGGTAGGACGAGTTGATGTCCAGGCCGCGCACAGGGTACGCCGCCATCAGGACGGTCGGTGCCGACGAGATCTCACGCCCGACAAGCACCTTTTGCACGTTACCGCCCGAAAGACGGCGGACGGGCGTGGCGGCTGAGGGAGTGACCACCTCCAGGTGAGCGATGATGTCCTCCGCCAGGTGCTTCGGGGGGTCACGGTCGAGGAAGAAGGATTTGCCGTAGGAATAGCTCCTCAGCATCATGTTGTCCACGATGTCCATGTCCCCGACAAGGCCCATGCC
>JAFVYX010000130.1 GCA_017500625.1 Clostridia bacterium
ATTCTTAACCTCGGCCTCAACGAAGAGGTTGTCGAGGTCATGGCTGCCAAGTCCGGCAATGCCCGCTGGGCCTATGACTGCTATCGCCGCTTCATCCAGATGTACTCCGACGTCGTTATGGAAGTCGGAAAGAAGTACTTCGAGGAGCTCATCGACAAGATGAAGGAAGAGAAGGGTGTCAAGCAGGATGTCGAGCTCACCGCCGACGATCTCAAGACCCTCGCCGAGCAGTTCAAGGCCGAGTACAAGGCTAAGATCGGCTCCGATTTCCCCACCGATCCCAAGGAGCAGCTTATGGGCGCCATCGAGGCCGTCTTCCGTTCCTGGGACAACCCCCGCGCCAACGTTTACCGTCGTGACAACGACATCCCCTACTCCTGGGGCACCGCTGTCAACGTTCAGATGATGGCCTTCGGTAACATGGGTGACGATTGCGGCACCGGTGTTGCCTTCACCCGTGACCCCGCCACCGGCGAGAAGAAGCTCATGGGCGAGTTCCTTGTGAACGCCCAGGGTGAGGACGTCGTTGCCGGTGTCCGTACGCCTATGAAGATCGACGCCATGGCCGAGAAGTTCCCCGAGGCGTATGCCCAGTTCGTGGAGGTCTGCTCGATCCTTGAGAACCACTACCGCGATATGCAGGACATGGAGTTCACCGTTGAGGCGGGCAAGCTCTACATGCTTCAGACGAGAAACGGCAAGCGCACCGCGCAGGCCGCCCTCAAGATCGCCTGCGACCTCGTTGACGAGGGCATGCGCACTCCCGAGGAAGCCGTCCTGATGATCGATCCCCGTAACCTTGACACGCTCCTGCACCCGCAGTTCGACGCCAAGGCCCTCAAGGCGGCAACGCCCGTTGGCCGCGGTCTCGGCGCTTCGCCCGGGGCGGCCTGCGGTCAGATCGTCTTCACCGCCGCCGACGCCGAGGAGTGGAAGGCCGCCGGTAAGAAGGTCGTTCTCGTCCGTCTTGAGACCTCGCCCGAGGATATCACGGGCATGAAGGCCTCGCAGGGCATTCTCACCGTCCGTGGCGGTATGACCTCTCACGCCGCCGTCGTTGCCCGTGGCATGGGTACCTGCTGCGTTTCGGGCTGCGGCGACATCATCATGGACGAGGAGAACAAGAAGTTCACGCTGGCCGGTAAGACCTACCACGAGGGCGACTTCATCTCGATCGACGGCTCGACCGGTGCGATCTACGACGGCATCATTCCCACCGTGGACGCCGTGATCGCCGGTGAGTTTGGCCGCATCATGGCCTGGGCCGACCAGTTCCGTAAGCTCCGTGTCCGCACGAACGCCGACACGCCCGCCGACGCCAAGAAGGCGCGTGAGCTGGGTGCCGAGGGTATCGGCCTTTGCCGTACCGAGCATATGTTCTTCGAGGCCGAGCGTATCGCCGCCTTCCGCGAGATGATCTGCTCCGACACCGCCGAGGAGCGCGAGGCCGCTCTTGCGAAGATCCTGCCCTACCAGCAGGGCGACTTTGAGGCCATCTACGAGGCCCTCGAGGGTACGCCTGTGACCATCCGCTTCCTCGATCCCCCGCTCCACGAGTTCGTTCCCACCGAGGAGGCCGACATCAAGGCCCTCGCCGCCGCGCAGGGCAAGAGCGTTGAGCGCATCAAGGAGATCATCGCCGGTCTGCACGAGTTCAACCCGATGATGGGCCACCGTGGCTGCCGTCTGACCGTCACCTACCCCGAGATCGCCAGAATGCAGACCCGCGCCGTGATCCGCGCCGCCATCGCCGTGCAGAAGAAGCACGCCGACTGGAAGGTCGTTCCCGAGATCATGATCCCGCTGGTTGGCGACGTCAAGGAGCTGAAGTTCGTTAAGGACATCGTCGTGGCCACCGCCAACGAGGAGATCGCCGCCGCAGGCGTCGAGCTTGCCTACGAGGTCGGTACCATGGTCGAGATCCCCCGTGCCTGCCTGACCGCCGATGCGGTCGCCAAGGAGGCCGAGTTCTTCTGCTTCGGCACGAACGACCTCACGCAGATGACCTTCGGCTTCTCGCGTGACGATGCGGGCAAGTTCCTCACCGCCTACTACGAGTCGAAGATCTACGAGAACGATCCCTTTGCCAAGCTCGACCAGAACGGCGTTGGCAAGCTCATGGAGATGGCCGTTACGGCCGGCCGCGCCGTCCGTCCCGAGATGCACGTCGGCATCTGCGGTGAGCACGGCGGTGACCCCGTGTCTGTGGAGTTCTGCCACAAGCTGGGTCTCTCCTACGTCTCCTGCTCGCCCTTCCGTGTTCCGATCGCCCGCCTTGCCGCCGCGCAGGCCGC
>JAFVYX010000016.1 GCA_017500625.1 Clostridia bacterium
GATCTTCTGGTTGGCTTCCTTATCCATACCGTACGCAAGCGCGGCCGCGGTCGGCTCGTTGATGATGCGCTTGACCTCAAGGCCCGCGATCTTACCCGCATCCTTGGTGGCCTGGCGCTGGGCGTCCGAGAAGTAGGCGGGGACCGTGATGACCGCCTCGGTGACGGTCGTGCCGAGGAAGGCCTCAGCGTCGGCCTTCAGCTTTTGAAGCACCATGGCCGAGATCTCCTGGGGCGTGTACTTCTTGCCGTCGATCTCTACCTTATAATCGGTACCCATCTCGCGCTTGATGCTCATGACGGTGCGGTCGGGGTTGGTGATGGCCTGGCGCTTGGCCACCTGGCCGATCATGCGCTCGCCCGTCTTCGAAAAGCCGACCACCGAGGGGGTGGTGCGCGCACCCTCGGGATTCGGGATCACGCTGGGCTCGCCGCCCTCAAACACCGCAACGCACGAGTTGGTCGTACCAAGGTCAATACCAATAATTTTACCCATAATTCAATTTCCTCCGAATATTGTAAAGTTTTGTTTTTATTTTTTTGTTTTCAGTTGGCTTTGTTTTTAGTTGGCTACCGTTACCATCGCGTAGCGGAGAATGCGCTCGCCCTTTTTGTAGCCCTTTTGATGGACCTCGGCGATCTCGCCCTCGCCCTTTTCCTCATCCTCCACGTGCATCACGGCGTTGTGGAGGTTGGGGTCAAAGGTCTCGCCCACCGCACCGAATTCCTCGACCCCGAGGGCGGCAAACGCCTCGGCGGCGGCGCGGGCGGTGATGGCCAGACCCTCGGCCACGCGCTCGGCATCGCGGTAGAGCGCCGCGCGCTCCAGGTTATCGAGGATCGGCAAAAGCTTTTCGAGCGCCCCCTCAAGGCCGTCGGTATAGGCGGCGGCGCGTTCGGCGGCGGCGCGGCGACGGAAGTTGTCGTACTCCGCGGCCAGGCGCAGGTGCTTGTCGGCAAGCTCCTCCTTCTCCTTTTCGGCCTCGCCGAGCTTCTTTTCTAAGGCAGAAAGCTCGCGGAGCAGCTTGCGGTCGCTCTTTTTATCGGGCGCCGGCTCCTCGGCCGCCTCGGCCGCCTCGGCCGCCTCGGTCTCTGCCTCGGCCGCCGTGTCCTCGGCGGCGGGAGTGGTCTTTTCTTCTTCCATGATCCTATCCTTTCAAAAGATGTGAGGTGTCGTCGTCCGAGCCGAGCATGGCATCGATCCTCCCCGCGATCCCGTCGATCGTGGCGATGACGCGCGAGTAGTCCATGCGGCGCGGGCCAATGACGCCGATGGCGCCCACCACACGCCCGCCGCGGCGGATGCTGCGGAAAACGAGGGTGGAGTGCTCCATGACCTTCACGCTGTTCTCACTGCCGATAAACACGTTGACGTCCCCCGTGTCGCCGTCATCCAGCGGCACCAGGTTTTGTAGCTCCTCCTTGTTCTCAAGGACGTCAAGGAGCGAGCGGAGCTTATCCACGTCGGCGTATTCGGGGTAGCGGAGCAGATGCCCGACGCCCTCGACCGCCGTGTGGGGCTGTACGGCCTCGCTGAGCGCCTCGTAAACGGTATGCACGATGGGGGAAACGATGACCGAAAGGCGCCCCATCGCCCGCTCGATCTCCCCGATGAGGGGGAGGGTGAAGCCCTCGGCAGGTATGAGCGTCAGCTTCTCGTTGAAAAGCGAGAGGAGCCGCCCAAGATCCTCGGGCTCAAGGGGCAGGGGAGTGCGGACCGAGCGCGTGATCGCGTTTCCGCCTCCCGTCGGCATCATCACGAGAACAAACTGGTTGGCGTCCACCCGCACGCATTCAAAGCGGCGGACGGTGGCGGCCTTCGGTCGGCTCTTGACGGCGATGCCCGTGTAATTGGTGACGGCCGCGGCAATGCGCGAGGCCTCCGAGAGGAGCTGGTCCATTTCGGCCAGCTTGGTCTTCAGGGAGGAGTTGATCGCCTCGATCTCGCCCGACGTCATGCGGTACTGCTCAAGGAGCGAGTTCACGTAAAAGCGGTAACCGAGCTCGCTGGGTACGCGCCCCGCCGAGGTGTGGGGCTGCTCGAGGAATCCCATGTCCTCAAGCTCGGCCATTTCGTTGCGAATGGTAGCAGAGGAGCAGGCCAACTGCTGATGTTCTGCCAGATATTTGGAGCCGACCGGCTCGCCGTACGTGATGTACGCATCGATGATCTCTTTGAGAATCTTCTTTTTTCTCTCGCTGAGACGGTAGGTTTCCGGTAATCTCTCGTCCATGCTCTCCCTCCCTTTTCGCTCTTTTGGCTTTAGCACTCACAAGCGGCGAGTGCTAACTGTCTATAAGATACCACAAGGCCGCCGCGATGTCAACCCCTTTGGGGGGCAATTTTGTGAATTTTTCGTTAACACGGCGCACCCGATGCCCATACGCCCGAAAAAGGCAGGCGCGGGCGCGGGGAAAGAACTTGACATATATAAAAAAATAAGGTATAATACAATCTGGTGTATAGTTTTCGCCCACCGTGCCGACGCAGGGCAGGGTGACAGGCCGTTTTGGCTACGGCAAAGATGAATATACGAAAAAAATGAACGAAAGAGAATTGAGAAAAGGAGGTGTACGGCTATGAACCCCATTGTTGTGGTTTTGATCGCCGTTGGCTGTGCGGCACTTGGACTTCTTGTCGGCTTCGTGCTTCGCATGAAGGTGTCGGAGAAGAAGATCGGCTCGGCGCAGCTGCAAGCAAAAGAGATCATCGCGGACGCCATGCATACCGCGGAAGCCAAGAAAAAGGAGATCCTGTTTGAAGCCAAGGAAAACGCTCTCGCCATTAAGGACGAGACCGAAAGAGACCTGAAGGAGCGCCGCAAGGAGGTGGCCCGTCAGGAGAACCGTCTGGCTCAGAAGGAGGAAAACCTCGATCGAAAGATCGAAAATCTTGAAAAGAAGGAAGCCCGTCTCCAGGAAAAGGAGAAGGACGCCGATGCGCTGAAGGAGAAGATCACGCTGGCCCTCGCCGAGCAGCGCGAGGTGCTGGAGCGCCTTTCGGGCACGACGGCTGAGGAGGCCAAGGCCGAGCTTCTCGTCCGTGTGGAGAGTGAGATCTCGCACGAGACCGCGGTGAAGATCGCGGAGTACGAGGCCCGCTTCAAGGAGGAGGCGAACGAGCGCGCGCGTGATTTGCTTTCGATGGCCATTCAGCGCTGCGCCGCCGACCACGTGGCCGAGATCGCCATTTCGGTGGTGCCCCTGCCGAACGAGGAGATGAAGGGCCGCATCATCGGCCGTGAGGGGCGCAATATCCGCGCCATCGAGGCCCTGACGGGCGTTGAGCTGATCATTGACGATACCCCCGAGGCCATCACCGTTTCGGGCTTTGACCCCGTCCGCCGCGAGGTGGCGCGTCTTGCCCTTGAAAAGCTGATCGCCGACGGCCGTATCCACCCCGCCCGCATCGAGGAGGTCGTGGAGAAGGCACAGAAGGAGGTCGAGAACTCCATGAAGCAGGCGGGCGAAAAGGCCGTCTTTGAGACCGGCGTTCACGGCCTGAACCCCGAGGAGATCCGTCTTCTCGGTCGCCTGCGCTACCGCACGAGCTTTGGCCAGAATGTACTGCGTCATTCGGTCGAGGTCTCGCTGCTTTCGGGCATTCTCGCCGAGGAGCTGGGCGTTGACAGCATGACCGCCAAGCGCGCGGGCCTTCTGCACGATATCGGTAAGGCCATGACGCACGAGGCCGAGGGCACGCACATTCAGCTGGGTGTCGAGGTCGCGAAGAAGTATCGTGAGAGCCGTGAGGTCATTCACGCCATCGAGGCCCACCACGGTGACGTTGAGCCCACCATCACCATCGCCTTCATCGTCCAGGCGGCCGACGCCATTTCGGCGGCACGCCCCGGCGCTCGCCGTGAGGACGTGGAGAACTACATCAAGCGTCTGCAAAAGCTCGAGGAGATCGCCAACGAGTTTACGGGCGTTGAAAAGACCTTTGCCATTCAGGCGGGCCGTGAGATCCGCGTGATGGTGAAGCCCGAGGCCGTGACCGACGACGGCATGACCATTCTCGCGCGTGACATCGCGAAGAAGATCGAGGAGACCATGGAGTACCCCGGTCAGATCAAGGTCAACCTGATCCGCGAGAGCCGCGTGACCGATTACGCGAAGTAAAAGAAAAAGGAGAACGCAGCCCCGCTGCGTTCTCCTTAATTTTCCCAAAACGCCGCCTTGCGGCATAGAAAGAAATCCGCTGTTATGACCAAGATCCTGATGCTGGGAGACGTCACCTCTCCCGCCGCCGCCGATTACCTTGCCTCGGTGCTGCCCGCCTACCGCTCGAAGAACGGGGTGGACCTTTGCACCGTCAACGCCGAGAACGGCGGCTTTATCCTCGGCCCCACGCCCGATACCGCCAAGCTCCTGCTCGGTGCGGGAGCGGACGTTCTGACGGGGGGCAACCACACCCTGCAAAGCTATTCGCTCCTCGGTACCATCGACGATATGGCCGCGTGTCTCCGCCCCGCCAATTACCCTGCCGCCGCCCCGGGGTGCGGCTCGGTGATCGTCAGAACGGCCGGCGGCGTGCGCGTTCTTGTGATGAGTCTGCTTGGGCGCGTGCATATGGAGCCGCCCCTCGCCTCGCCCTTTGAAACGGCCGATGCGGTGCTGGAGCGCCACCGTGGGCGCTATGACCTCGCCCTTGTCGATTTCCATGCCGAGGCCACGGGCGAGAAGCTGGCGCTCGGCCATTACCTTGACGGGCGCGTCACCGCCGTTGTCGGCACGCACACCCACGTTCCGACCGCCGACCTCACGGTCCTGCCGAAGGGCACGGGCTACGTCACCGACCTCGGTATGTGCGGCCCCTGCGCCTCGATCCTCGGCATCGATCCCTCGGACGTCGTCACACGCTACCTCACCGCCGTCAATCACAAATTCCACCCCGCCGAGGGCAAAATGAAGGCCGAGGGCGTGCTGTTCACGACCGAGGGCGGCAAGGTTGTGGACGCCACCCGCGTCGTTTTGTAAAGGGCGGCGAATTCCGGCATAAACCGCCGTTTCCTCCCTCGGACGTATCGTCATACGCCTCTCGGTCGGAGAGCGACGGTTTCTCCACGGAATTCCC
>JAFVYX010000131.1 GCA_017500625.1 Clostridia bacterium
AAAAGAAAATAACCGCAACCTTGTATCAAGATTACGGTTATTCTTTGGCGGAGAAGGAGAGATTCGAACTCTCGAACCGCTTTTAACGGTTACACGATTTCCAGTCGTGCGCCCTCGACCAACTAGGCGACTTCTCCAAGTATTTGTTTTTCACGGACATACAAGAGTATATCACATAATTTAGGAAAATGCAAGCCCTTTTTCAAAAAAACATCGCAAGTCTCTCTTAAGTAAAAAACGGCCACCCTTTTCGTGAAAAGCAACTACGCTTTCCTTGCGTCTTTTCATTGACTTCATCGACAAGATATATTATAATCGAGGTAGTAAGCCCTTTCTCATAAAAAAGGAGCGCAATATGTTTTACAAGAAGAATCAAGAAAAAACGTTATCTCCCGACCTGTTCAAAAACCCGACGGCGGAATACCGCGCCACCCCCTTTTGGGCGTGGAACGACGATCTTTCCAAGGACGAGCTTCTCCGTCAGATCGGTGAGTTCAAAAAAATGGGCTTTGGCGGCTTTCATATGCACACAAGGTGCGGCCTGGCAACGCCTTACCTCTCCAACGACTTCTTTGACCTGATCCGTAGCTGCGTCGGCAAAGCCAAGGACGAGGATATGCTGGCCTACCTCTATGATGAGGATCGCTGGCCCTCCGGCGCTGCGGGGAGTCTTGTGACGAAAACCCCGCGATACCGCCAAAAAGCCCTGGTGTTTGTATGCGCCGACGATAAGAGCAAAAAGGCCCGTGGCCGCTGGGGACTGGCCGCTACGTACGGTGTCGCGTCCGAGGGGGCAGAAAATTACGCCACGGCCTACACCTCGGCAAACGATAGCTTTGACAGCAAAAGAGAAGCGATCCACGCCTGCGCCGATAAAGCACAGTCCTATCTTCTGGCCGCCTACGACGTGATCCTCAACGAGGACGGTACTCTCAGGAGCGCCGAGATCATCGGTTATGACGACACCCCCAAGGGGCGCAAGTGGCTGGCCTACGTTTATACCTACCCTTGCATCGGCTGGTTCAACGGCGCGACCTATCTTGACACGCTCTCCGAGGAGGCGGTCGACGAGTTTATCCGCGTCACCTACGATAAGTACTATGAAGAGGTGGGGAGTGAGTTCGGTAAAACGATCCCCTCGATCTTTACCGATGAGCCACAGATGGCCTTCACCACCAACATGCCCTTTGCCGACGGCATTGACGGCGTTGCGATTCCGTGGACGACCGATTACCCCGAGACCTTCAAGGAAACGTACGGCTTTGACATCATACCGCGGATTCCTGAGATCTTCTGGGACAAAAAGGACGCCGCCGCTAAGGTGCGTCATTCGGTCCTCGATCACGCCTGTGAGCGATTCTCGCGATCCTTCTCCGATAGGATCGGTGCCTGGTGCCGTGACCACGGAATCGATCTTACGGGCCATATGATGTATGAGCCCACCCTCTTTACGCAGACCACCGCCGTGGGAGAGGCCATGCGCGGCTACCGCAGCTTTGGAATCCCCGGTATCGATATGCTTTGCGACCGTATGGAGATCAATACCGCCAAGCAGGCCCAGTCCGCTGTGCATCAGTATGGCAGAGAAGGGCTGATGAGCGAGCTCTACGGCGTTACCGGCTGGGCCTTTGACTTCCGCGGCCACAAGTTTCAGGGTGACTGGCAGGCAGCGCTTGGCGTTTCTTTGCGTGTACCTCATCTCTCATGGGCCAGCATGCGCGGCTCGGCAAAGAGAGATTACCCTGCCTCGATCTCCTATCAGTCGGCTTGGTACCGCGAATACAAGTACATTGAGGATCATTTTGCCCGTGTCAATACCGCTATGACGCGCGGCGTTCCCGCCGTCAACGTAGCGGTGATCCACCCTATTGAAAGCTATTGGCTCGCTTACGGCCCCGAGGACAAGACGGCCGCTCGCCGTGAGCAGCTGGACGGCAACTTCACAAGCGTTACCGACTGGCTTCTGCGCGGGTGCATCGACTTTGATTTCATTTCCGAGTCGGAATTTCCGAATCTCTATACACCGTCCGAGGACTCTCGGCTTTCAGTGGGCGCCATGTCCTATCGCGCCGTTGTGGTTCCTCCCGTTGAGACCCTGCGCTCCACAACGATACGGATCCTCACCGAATTTCAAAAGCGCGGCGGCAAGGTCATCGTCCTGAGCCAAGCGCCCTCCCTTGTCGACGCGGAAAAGAGTGACGCCGCCCGCCCCCTCTACGAAAGCGCCACGCATGCCGAATTCACGGCGCTCTCGCTCCTTGAGGCCCTTCGTGAGGAGAGAGAGGTGGAGATCGTAAAAAAGACGGGAGCCGTCTGCCGCGATCTTATCTATTCCAAGCGCCGCGACACCGACGGCGAGTGGGTGTTTATTGCCCCTCTTACCAGACTGTGGGACAATCCCGACGGTCTCGAGACCTCGCTCCCCGTCTATATTCGCTTCGCGGGTGACGTAAAGCCAACGCTCTACGATACGATCACGGGCGAGATCCGCGAGATCCCCTACGTCCGTAAAAACGGTTACACCGAGGTCTTTAACGCAGTTTATCCCTACGACACCCTGTTGTTTAAGCTGGAGAAGAGCGGGGAAGAGAGCCGCGCCGTTCCCGCAAAGGCGCGCTACGTGGAAAAACGCCTGGACGTCAAGACGCGCGTCCCCTTTACGCTTAGCGAGGATAACGTTTTGGTCCTGGATATGCCCGAATGGTCGGAGGACGGCGTTGCTTACAATCCTCGCGAGGAAATGCTCCGTATCGACCTGGCCCTCCGCAAGAAATACAGCTATCCTCGAGCCGACGGCACCGACGTGCAGCCCTGGGTCATCGGCGAGGTGCGCCCCGACAAGGTGGCTTATCTCCGTTTCCGCTTCCGCAGCGAGGTGGCCGTCTCCTGCCGCCTGGCATACGAGACCGCGCTTTCCGTCACGCTGAACGGCAAGGACGTTCCCGTAACCAATGAGGGCTACTTCGCCGATAAGAGTATCCACACCATGACACTTCCGCCCTTGAAAAAGGGCATCAACGAGCTGATCGTCAAGGCCCCCCTCGGCAAGCGGACGAGTCTTGAAAACCTTTTCCTTCTCGGACGGTTCGGTGTAAGTGTCAACGGCACGGAGGCCAAGGTGACCGCCCTGCCGAAGAGCATCGCCTTCGGTAGCGTAACCGACAAGGGGCTCCCCTTTTACGGCGCCAACGTCACCTATCATATCCCCTTTACCTTGGAAAAGGCGGCGGACGTCCGCATCAAGGTCGGCCACTACGAGGGAGCGCTGGTCACGGCCGCCTTCGACGGGAAAGAGGCAGGGAAGATCGTCTTCCCGCCCTACACGCTGGAGCCACGGCGCCTTGCGCGAGGCAAGCACACCCTTGACCTCACGCTTCACCTCACGCGCATCAATACCTTCGGGGCGCTCCACCTCTTTGGTAAGCTCGCCTCTAAGGGGCCGATGCATTGGTATACCGAGGGCGAAAAATGGGCCTACGAATATCAGCTGTTTTCCAATGGTATTTTGAAATCCCCGATCCTTGAGATCCTTTACGACGAGCAAAGCTAACAGGAGACGTTTATGAACTTTTTGAAATGGTTGGAATCGGTCCGTACCCCATTTTTCGACGTTTTTTTCTCATTGATCACCCGCCTCGGTGAGGAAACGGTGTTCATCGGTGTGGGGCTTGTCTTCTTTTGGTGCATCAATAAAAAGCAGGGCTATTACCTGCTTTCGGTCGGCTTTCTCGGCACTGTCATAAACCAGTTCCTAAAGCTCACCTTCCGCATTCCCCGTCCCGAAAAGCTGTCGCCCGGCTTCACCATTGTGGAAAGTGCCCGAGAAGCGGCCACGGGGTATTCCTTTCCCAGCGGTCACACGCAAACGGCGGTCGGCGTCTTTGGCGGTATTGCCAGGATCTACAAGCGCTGGCGCGTTGTGATCCCGTGCGCGCTCATCGCACTTCTTGTGATGATTTCGCGTATGTATCTCGGCGTTCACACCCCGCTTGACGTCTTCGTCTCTCTCGGCGTCGGCCTTCTTCTGGTTCTTGTGTTGTTTCCCGTTGTCGAACGAGTGACAGCCACCCCCAAGGGAATGCGCATTTTCCTCTCCTCACTCCTCGGAATCGCTGTTCTTTATCTATTGTTTGTGGTTCTTTTTCCGTTCCCCGCCGATATTGACGTCAAAAATTACGAAAGCGGAGTCAAAAACGCCTATAAGATCCTTGGTTGTGTGCTAGGCCTTTTCCTCGCTTACGAAGTCGATGC
>JAFVYX010000132.1 GCA_017500625.1 Clostridia bacterium
CTGCCAGTACCATCTGGACGATATCGACCGTTTCCCGATCGGTGACCCGAAGCCCGTCGACGAAGGTGGGCTTTTTGCCCAGCCGATCCATCAGCTCGGAGATCTCGGGGCCGCCGCCGTGGACGAGCACGACCTTCACGCCGACAAGCCAGAGAAGGACGATGTCCTCCATGACCTGCTGCTTCAAGGTCTCGTTGATCATGGCGTTGCCGCCGTACTTGACGACAACGACCTTGCCGTTATAACGGCGGATATAGGGGAGCGCCTGACAGAGGATCTCGGCGCGCTCGGCGTTCGATACTTCTTCGTACATAGGTCACCTCAGGTACGGTAATCACCGTTGATCTTCACGTAATCGTAGGTGAGGTCACAGCCCCACGCGGTCGCCTCGGCATCGCCCATACCGAGCGTGACGAGGATCTCGATCTCCTTTTCGAGGAGGATCTTTTTGGCCTCCTCCTCCGAGAAGGGAACGCCCGCGCCGTTACGGCAGACCTCCACCGTCCCCTTCGGGGAGCGGAAGGAGACGCCGACGCGGTCAACGTCGATGGCGGCGCCCGCATAGCCGAGGGCGCAAAGCACGCGGCCCCAGTTGGCGTCCGCACCGAACATGGCGGCCTTGACGAGACTGGAGCAGATGACGCTCTTGGCGCAGGTCTTGGCGGTCGCCTCATCGGCGGCGCCCGAAACGCGGCACTCGAGAAGCTTGGTGGCACCCTCACCGTCCCCCGCGATCGCGCGGCAGAGGTGGGTGGTGACGGTGTTGAGGGCCTGCATAAAGGCGGCAAAGTCGGCGCCGTCCTCCGTGATCTCGGCGTTCTCCGCCATGCCGTTGGCCAGCACCACGACCATATCGTTCGTCGAGGTGTCACCGTCGATCGAGATCATATTGAAGGTCGAGGCGATGTCGGTCGAGAGGGCCTTTTGCAGCATGGCGGGGGCGATGGCGGCATCGGTCGTCAGGAAGACGAGCATCGTGGCCATATTCGGGTGGATCATACCGCTGCCCTTGGCGATACCGCCGAGGTGGCAGGTCTTGCCGCCGACCTCGAACTCCACGGCGATCTCCTTTTTGGCGACGTCGGTGGTCATAATGCCCTCGGCGGCGGCATCGCTCCCCTCGGGCGAGAGGGCGGCGACCAGCTGAGGAATGCCCGCCTTGATCGGCTCGAGCGGCAGGGGCTGACCGATGACACCCGTGGACGCCACGACCATATCCTCGGCGGCAATACCGAGCGCATCGGCGGCGAGGGCACACATCGTTTCCGCCAGCTCCACGCCGCCCGCGTTGCAGGTGTTGGCGTTGCCGCTGTTGCAGAGAATGGCACGGGCATAGCCGTCCGCAAGGTGGCGCTTGGTGACGGTCAGGGGCGCGCCCTTAACGAGGTTTTGAGTGTAAACGGCGGCCGCCGCGGCGCGCTTCTTTGAGACGATGAGCGCAATGTCCTTCTTCGTGCGGTTGTGGCGAATGCCGCAATGCACGCCCGAGGCGGTAAATCCGAGGGCGGCGGTCACGCCGCCATCAATCAGCTTCAGCATATCAGTTTCCTCCCAAGATAAGTCCCGTATCCTCGGCCACGCCGAGGGTGATGTTCATATTCTGAATGACGGCGCCCGAGGCACCCTTGCCAAGATTGTCAAAGCGAGAGACGAGCGTCATACGCTCGTCGTTGCCGAAAACGCCGACCAGCATATCGTCGCGGCCCGAAAGCGCCGCCGCCGAGAGGAAGCCCCCCTCATCGGCATCGCTGTAGCTGACAAGACCGCTTCCCGCAGGATAGGCGGCGGCGAGGCACTCGCGCACCGCCGCAATGCCCACACCGAGGTCGGCACCGTGCAGGGGGAGAGTGACCTCCATACCCGCGTAATAGGGCGCCACGATCGGCAAAAAGACGGGCGCCTCCCGAAGGCCGCACACCGAAAGGATCTCGGGTAGGTGCTTATGCCCTTGCGAAAGGCCGTAGGCGCGGGGGGCCGCCAGCAGGGCATCGCGCCCCTCGGCCTCATAATCGGCGATCATCTTTTTTCCGCCGCCCGAATAGCCCGTGAGCGAAACGAGCGAGAGGCGCGCCGTCGGCGCGAGCAGACCCGCACGGACGAGGGGGGCGATGAGCGCGATCGCGCCCGAGGCGTGGCAGCCGGGGTTGGCGATGCGGCGCGAGGCGGCGATCGCCTCACGGCCGACAAGCTCGGGAAAGCCGTAGGTCCAGCCCGCGGCCGTCCTGTGGGCGGTCGAGGTGTCGATCACCACGGTATCGGCCCCCTCGGCCAGGGCGACCGACTCGCGCGCGGCATCGTCGGGCAGGCAGAGGAAGGCGACGTCGGCCGTGAAGATGGCCTCACGGCGCGCCTCGGGATCCTTGCGGAGCGCCTCGGGGAGAGCGATCAGGGTGAGGTCGCGGCGTGTGGCCAGGCGCTCGTAGATGCGCAGGCCTGTAGTGCCCGCCGAGCCGTCAATGAATACCTTTGTCATTTTCTGAGCTTCTCCTTTACCGAGGCGACCTGCGCGCGCACCGAGTCGGGCGAGGTGCCGCCGAGCGAGGTGCGGCGGCGAACGCAGGTGAGAAGATCGACCGCGGCGTACACGCCCTCGTCAATGAGGTCACAATGCTCGCGGTAGGTGGCGAGGGGGAGCGTTTCCAGCGTTTCCCCGTTCTTGATGCAGTAAGCGACAAGCCCGCCCGCGATCTTGTAGGCCGAGCGGAAGGGGAGCCCCTTACCGACGAGGTAGTCGGCAAGGTCGGTGGCGCCGATGAAGCCGCCCTCCGCCGCCTTTTTCATATTGGCGGCGTTCGTTCTCATGGTGGTGATCATGGGCGTCATGATGCCAAGGCACATCTTGACGGTATCGACGGCGTCAAACACGCCCTCCTTGTCCTCCTGCATATCCTTGTTGTAGGCGAGGGGCAGGCCCTTGAGGGTGGTGAGGAGCGCCATAAGATCGCCGAACACGCGGCCCGTTTTTCCGCGGACAAGCTCGGCCATATCGGGGTTCTTCTTCTGCGGCATGATCGAGGAGCCCGTGGTGTAGGCGTCCGACAGCTCAATGAACTTGAACTCCCAGCTCGACCAGAGGATCAGCTCCTCGGCAAAGCGAGAAAGATGCACCATAAGGATCGAGAGCGCCGAGAGGAGCTCAAGGGCAAAGTCGCGGTCGGAAACGCCGTCAAGACTGTTCTCGACCACGCCCGAAAAGCCGAGGCGCTCGGCCTCAAAGCGGCGGTCGGTCGGGTAGGTGGTGCCCGCCAGGGCGCACGAGCCGATCGGCGAGAGGTTCATGCGGCGGCGGCAGTCCGAGAGACGGTCGGCGTCACGCAGGAGCATATAGGCGTAGGCCATCAGGTGGTGGCCGAGGGTGATCGGCTGGGCGCGCTGCAGATGGGTGTAGCCGGGCATGACCGTCTCGGCCTCGGCCTCGGCACGGTCGGTAAGGGCTGTCACAAGGGCAAGGACGCCCTCGGCGATGGCCTCGCATTCCCCGCGCAGGTGCATACGGAAATCGAGCGCCACCTGGTCGTTGCGGCTGCGCGCCGTGTGGAGCTTTTTGCCGACGTCACCGAGGCGCTCGGTGAGGACCGCCTCCACGAACATATGAATGTCCTCGGCCGTCGGGTCGATCGTAAGGCGCCCCTCATCGAGGTCGGCAAGGATCTCGGAGAGCCCCGCGATCAGGGCGTCGGCCTCTCCCTCTTCGATGATGCCGCATTTAGAAAGCATCGCGGCGTGGGCCATGCTGCCCGTGATGTCCTCACGGTACATGCGCCCGTCAACGGCGATCGAGGAATTGAATTCGTCGGCCAGCGTATCGGTCTCGGCGGCGGTTCTTCCCGCCCACATTTTAGCCATAAAACGGTGTTTCCTTACACGAAAGGTAGCCGCCCCGAGGCGTTGGCC
>JAFVYX010000133.1 GCA_017500625.1 Clostridia bacterium
ATTTATCCGCAAGGTCAAATCCCTTTACTGTAAGAGACGCCATCTCCTGAACCGAGGAGGGGGCAAGGACGATCATTCTGAAGTCGCCGTGACCGCATCCCTTTGTCGCCTGGAAATAGTCGGACTGAGAGGGCTGGATACCGCCAAGGCCGGGGCCGCCGCGCTGGACGTTAACGACGAGGGCAGGGATATCCGAGCCGGCGATGTAGCTGAGGCCCTCGGCCTTCAGCGAGATCCCGGGGCTCGAGGACGACGTCATCACGCGCATACCCGCGGCGGCGGCGCCGTACACCATATTGATCGAAGCGATCTCACTCTCGGCCTGAAGGAACACGCCACCGATCTTGGGCATCTTCTTGGCCATGTACGCGGCGATCTCGGTCTGGGGGGTGATGGGGTACCCGAAGTAGTGACGGCAACCCGCGCGGATCGCGGCCTCGGCGATCGCCTCGTTGCCCTTCATCAAAATTCTTTCTGCCATAACAGTCTCCTTACTTTTCCACCGTGATGATGCAATCCGGGCACATAGTGGCGCAGAAAGCACAGCCGATGCATTTTTCCTGGTCCTTCATAAACGCAGGGGAATAGCCCTTCTGATTGAGCTTATCCTCCGCAATGGCAAGGCACTTCTTCGGGCAGGCGTTGACGCACAGCCCGCAGCCCTTGCAAAGGTCGGTCTTGAACGTTACTTTTGGCATAATAGTCCTCCTTATATTCGGCCTGTCAGCCGGGCAGGTCAAAATACTTCTTTTGTAGGGTGAGGGGCAAAACGGGAAGCTCCGTGAGCTTCTCCGCTACCGCGGGCACCGCCGTGTGAAGCCAGAGCGAAAGCCCCGTCACGCGGCACAGCTCCTCAACGAACGGGAGCGAGGCGCGCACCGTCTCCTCGGTGGTCTCGGGACCGAGATTCGAGTTATTGACGATGGCGGTAAAGGAAAGCCCCGCCGCCTCTTCTATCTCCCTTAGGATCTCCACGGCATCGCGGACCGTGGCGGTGAGAGGGCGGTGGCAGTTGACCACAAAGGCCATGCGGTAGTTGTCCTCCTCTCGGACGGCATCGGCAAAGCGGCCGAGCGCAAAGGCACCGCGATCGTCACCGCCGATGTCCATAATGCCGTAGCACGACTTATCCTGCACGAGGCGATAGCTCTCTGCAGGCAGGGCGGGCAGATCGACGTTGGTGTTGGCGTACTGCGGCGAGATGAGGTGCACCCCCGCCGCCGAAAGCTCGGCGGCGCTGTCCTTGGTACGGAAATAGGGATTTACGATATCCAGATCGGCAATGCAGACCTTGTGTCCCTTGCGAGCGAGATGTAAAGCATAGTTTACGGCAATATTGGTTTTACCGCTACCGTAGTGCCCCGCAAACAGAGTTAAGCGCTTATCCTTCATGGCTTACAGCTGCTTTCTTATGATCTTACCGCTGGTGGTCTTGGGGAGCGACTCCTTGAATTCCACGATGCGGGGATACTTGTAGGGGGCGGTACGGGATTTGACGTAATTCTGGATCTCCTTTTTCAGCTCGTCGGTGCCCTCGGTGCCCTTGACGAGCACGATGCTGGCCTTGACGACCTGACCGCGGATCTCATCGGGGGCGGCGGAAACGCCGCACTCGAGAACGTAGGGCAGCTCCATACTGACGTTTTCGATCTCAAACGGCCCGATGCGGTAGCCCGACGACTTGATGACGTCATCGGCACGGCCAACGTACCAAAGGAAGCCGTCCTCATCGCGCCAGGCGAGGTCGCCCGTGTGATAATACCCGTCACGCCAGGTCTCGGCCGTGATCTCGGGGTTGCCCTCATAGGCGTAGGCCAGGCCGCAGGGGAGCCCCTCCTTGATGTTGATGCAGATCTCACCGCTCTCACCGCTGGCGACCTCCTCGCCCTCGGCGTTCAGAAGGTGGACGTCATACAGCGGGACGGGCTTGCCCATCGAGCCGATCTTGTAGCTGCCGCCCGCGAGGTTACC
>JAFVYX010000134.1 GCA_017500625.1 Clostridia bacterium
CCTTCATTCTCATCTATCGGGATTTAGCACCTTGAATTAACAGGTTGCCGGGCTTCACAGGGCCAGTCCCTCCGCCACTCTTGATAAGACATATTCTTTTGTGAAAATAGTATACCACATCTTACAGGGCTTTGCAAGAGTGTTTTTGAAAAAAGAGTTTTTATTCTCCGCGCAGGGTACGCATAGCCGCCGCCATATCCTTGGCGCCGAAGACCGAGGAGCCGGCCACCATAACGTCCGAGCCAACCTCACGGGCACGCGGCGCCGTCTTTTCGTTGATGCCACCGTCCACCTCAATGAAGATCGAGAGCCCACGGGCGGCGATCTCCTTTTTGAGAACGGCCACCTTATCAAGGCACTCGGGGATCAGCGACTGACCGCCAAAGCCGGGCTCCACCGTCATCACGAGAATAAAATCGCAAAGCGGGAGCAGGTGATAGATCTCCTCGGGCTTTGTGGCGGGCTTAATGGAAAGCCCCGCCTTTTTTCCGGCAGCGCGGATCGTGCGGAGGCACTCCTCCACCTTTTCCGTGGCCTCGTAATGGATCGTCACCCAGTCGGCGCCCGCCGCAATGAATTTGTCAAGATAGCGCTCGGGGCGATCGATCATCAGATGAACGTCAAAGGGGAGCTTGGTGTAGGGACGCAGGGCCGCAATGACCGAATAGCCAAAGCTGAGATTGGGAACGAAATGGCCGTCCATAACGTCAAGGTGCACGGCATCGGCGCCGGCAACGTCGATCGCGCGGCAGGCCTCGCCCATATTCGCAAAGTCACAGGAAAGAACGGAGGGTGCAATGTAAGTCACGGTAGATACCTCTCTTTTTGTTTTTTGAGAACACAGAAGCCCCGGTTCTCCATAAGATGATACTGTGGGTGAAAACTCCGCAGGTCAGGCGCGCCCCGAAGGGAAAAGGAAGGACGTGTACGACACCGGCGCATTTGCCTGCGTGTAAGGGGGGGCGGGATCCCGCCCCCTCAAGATTTACAAAGGAGCACGACGGCGTGGGCGGCGATCCCCTCACCGCGCCCCGTGAAGCCCAGCCCCTCCTCGGTGGTGGCTTTGATGCTGACGTCATCGGGCGAGCAACCGAAAAGCAGAGCTACCGTGCGGCGCATATCGGAGATATGTGAGGAAAGGCGCGGCCGCTCGGCAATGACTGTGGCATCAATGTTGCCAACGGTGTAGCCGCGCTCGCGCATCAGGGTGGCAACGCGAAGGACAAGCTGCTTGCTGTCTATGCCGCTGTAAGCGGGATCCTTATCGGGAAACAGCTTGCCGATATCACCGGCGGATAAGGCCCCCAGCACCGCGTCCATAATGGCGTGAAGGAGGACGTCGGCGTCCGAATGACCGAGAAGCCCACGCTCGTACGGGATCTCTATTCCGCCAAGAACAAGACGGCGATCGGGGACAAGGCGGTGCACGTCATAGCCGTGACCGATACGGTAAGGAATCATCTCTCGTTCTCCTTGTCTTTATCGATAAGCGAGAGCATCGCCTCGGCAATGGCGAGGTCGCCCTCCCTTGTGAGCTTGAACGTGGGACTGTGTGCCTCCACCATACGGACCTTCTGACCGAGGGCCTCGATCAGCATATTGTCATCGGTGACGGCGCGCGCAGCTTTTTTCGCCGCAGTGGCGGCGGCCATATACAGCGGGTAGGAAAAGACCTGCGGAGTGGCAGCCAGCCAGAGCTCGCTTCGATCGCGGGTCTCGAGGACATAACGGCTTTTGTTGACGCGCTTGACCGTGTCGGTCACGGGTGTACCGAGAGAGGCGGCGCGCTCGGCGTACGCGGCAAGAACGGTGGCGGAAATGTCATCGGGTGAGACAAGACACCGCGCGGCATCGTGGATCGCCAGATAGCGCGTTCCCGACGGGGCGCGACGGGCGCCGTTGTAAGCCGAGGCCTGACGCGTTTTGCCGCCCGAAACGATGGTGCGCACCTTTTTAACATTGGCCGCGGCGAGAAGATCGGCGGTCTTTTGCCCTTCTCCACGGCGCACAACGACCACAATGTCATCAATGTGCGGACAACGCTCAAAGGCATCGACCGCGTGCTCGAGGACGGTCTTCCCCCCAAGCGTCAGCCATTGCTTGGCCGTGCCGCCCGTATCTCCCATACGAAGGCCGCTCCCCCCCGCGAGGATCACGGCGGTGGTGTGAGGACGGACTCTTAAGAACAGAAGGCGGGAGATCCCCGAAAGACGGCGGAGAAACGGTTTTTTCATTTTCTGTGATACACGTAATGCGCCGTCATCGTGCGCACGCGCCCTCCCTCCTCAAGATTCGGTGCCGTCAGGATCACGCC
>JAFVYX010000017.1 GCA_017500625.1 Clostridia bacterium
TGCCCGTCATCTCACTCACGATGCCGCGGCGGACAACGCCCGCACCGATCGCGCCCGAGACCTGGTCCATAGCGCCCGTGGTGACGCGGATCCCTTGGTACTCGCCGATCTCCACGCCGCTGTCAAGGAGCGCGGGGAGCATCGCCTCACTAACGCCGATGAAGTCGAGCATCTCGCCCCACCAGGCGTTCCTTTTGATGTCAAAGTAGATGGTCGAGGACTGGAGCGTCTTTTCGGTGACGAAGCGCCCCGTCATCTTAAAGAGAATGTAGTCCTCAAGGAGAAACACACGCTTTGTCCGCGCAAAGACCTCGGGCTCGTGGCGCTTGACCCACAGGAGCTTGCAGGCGGGCCAGGTGGCCGTGACCTCGGGCTGGCCCGTCACCTCATAGACGCGCTGTCTGCCAAAGTGCGCCTCGATCATCGCGGCCTCCTCGGTGGCGCGGTTGTCCAGCCACACGATCGCCTCGCGGACGGGGTTGCCCTCCTCATCGGTGAGAATGAGCGTCTCGCACTGCGTGTCGATCGCCAGCGCGTCGATCTTCATCTCGGCGGTGATCTTCTCGATCTCGCCGCGCACGATGCTAAAGTATTCCTCGGCGGGAAATTCCACAATATCGCCGTGCGAGGAGAGCGTGTAGTCGGCCGTGAGCTTTTTCAGCTCGTTCAGCTTCTCGTCAAACACCGCGCTCTTGACCGAGGTGGTGCCCATATCAATGCCCAAAAGGCGTGCCATACGTAGTTCCTTTCTTTAGTAAAGATATACCTCCTCTTATTGTACCGCAAGCGGGCACCAAAAGTCAAGTAAAATACGAACGAAAGAATTTCGAAAAAGGAGAACGGGCGCGCGGGAGCGTAATGTGATACAAGGGCGGGGCGCCCTTGATGATATACACGCTGACGCGTGATGAGATACAAGGGCGGGGCGCCCTTGATGATATACACGCTATCGCGTGATGATATACCGCCCGATAGGCGGATGATATACACCGCGCAGAGCGCGGTGACGGGAGTCCCCTCTCAGTCGCGTTTCGCGCCAGCTCCCCCCGAGGGGAGCCCTTCGGAAAGCCGAGCTTCACTTTTGTTTGCGTTCGTCTAATATCGGCCTCGCCCTTTGGGAGAGGTGGCGGCGCAGCCGACGGAGAGGGCGATAGCAAAAAAAGGAGCCGAAGCTCCTTTTTTGCGGTTGGTGTCAACCTTCAACGTCAGCTCCCGACGGCGGAAAAATCGCCTTGCAAGAAACCAAGTCGCAGGCACAGTAAGAGCGTGGGATTTTCGTGCAGAAATCGGCTTTTTCGCGTGAAGGCGTACCGAGCGTACGGCGAGCGCGGAAAGGGAGATAGCAAAAAAGGAGCCGAAGCTCCTTTTTTGCGGTTATGCCGAAAATCGCCGCTCTTAATGCGCCTGCACAGGGCCGAGGGCAGCATAATCAAACCCATACGTCGGACCCGTCCTTTCGTAGGGGAGAGACAGAACGCGATCGGCCTCGGTCGGCTCGAGGACGGCGGCGATCTCGTCGCGGACCTCGGGGCGGACGGTGTAATTGTAGGTGTAGGCATCGCCAAGGACCTTGGCATGCTCAAAGCGCAGGTAGTTGTGCGTTTCGTCATGCGTCGGGAAGTAGCCGACGGTGTCGCGCCACTTCCAGCCGTCATCGTAGTAGCCCTCGCGGAGAGCGCCGTCATTGATCATCGCGGCGCGGTCCACGTCACCGACACGCTCGGTGCGCGCCTCGTTCATCTCGGGCGTGCCGCCAAGGAGAACGTTGTTCTTGATGACGCAGTAGGCGGGGGCGCGGCGGATGCGCTCCATCGAGCCGATCTCCTCATAGGTGAGGGTGATCTCCCCGCTCTCGGGCACGGTGAGGGTGTGCGCCTCCACGGTGACGGGGGTGTAATCCTCGGCAAGATAGACGTACTTCGGAATGAGAAGCTCGGTGCCTGCGGGCGCGGCCTTCGAGGTGAAGGTGAGGCCCGAAAGACGGGCGGGCTGATAGAAGTAGCGCACGCGGTAGGTGGAGTTTTCAAGGGCATCGAGGATCACGCGCGTGCCGTAAAGGTGGTTGACGTACGCAGGATCCACGCGGCGGCGCTTTTCAACGTCACCCTCGTCAAGGTAGTACTCGCACTCCTGCTTCTTGCGGCCCTCCCACCAGTGGCCCGCCAAGGACTGGGAGCTGAACTCGCGCCCCTCGGGGCCGTAATCCATGCGGCACAGCTCCTCGCGGCCGTCCTTGTGGTAGTAGTAGCGGCGGTTGCTGACGGCGGCGTGCTCGTTGCCGAAGTAATAATAGAAGAGCGCCGACTGGTTGATGTTGTCGCCAACGCCGACGGGCACCTTCTCGTCCTCGTCACCGCCGACCGACTTGGCACCCGCGACCTCCCAGGGATCGCGGAAGACCATGAGGTTACCGAAGCAGACGTTGCCCATACCCGTGGAGGAATACCAGCCCTTGTGGTGGTTGCACTTGGAGCCGAGGGTGGAAACGACGTTGCCGTAGGCGTAGATGCCGCCGCACATCGTATCGTTGTAGATGGCGTTATGCGTCTCGTTGAACATATGGAAGAGGTTATAGCGGACGTGGTTGCCGCGGCTGCAGGTGCCGCTGGCGTAATACATGCCGCCGTCCACGATGTCGGCCGAGCCGCCCTCAAAGCGGTTGTACTCCACGATGCACTCGCCGCCCTGGGGCGCGTTGACGCAGGTGTTGCGGAAATAGTTGTGGGACAGCACCACGCGGCAGCCCGACATGGTGACGCCCATCTGGCGCATCGGCTTTGTGTCGTGGAAGAAGCAGTTCTGCACGAGGTTGTCGGTGGGGATCAGGGCCTTGGCCGTCTCGGAGTCCTCGAGGCGGATCATCGAGCGGTAAGAAGCCGTCAGCTCGGAGTAAAGCACGGCGGTGCGGCGGCAGCTCTCGATCAGCACGTTCTCGGCCTGCGTGTTGGCGCCGAAGAAATGCTGGAGAACGACGTTTTGGCACCCCTTAAGATGCACGCCCGCGGCGTTCGAGCCGTCCACGGCAAGCCCGTCAATGATGGCAAAGGTGAGGCCCTCGGCGGTGAGGGGGGCGTACTCGGCCTTACCGGAATACCCGACCATCTTACCGAAGAACTCCTCCTCGGACTTCGGATAGAGGTAGAGCAGCCCCGTATCCACGTCATAGAACCACTCGCCCGGCTCGTCCAGCGCCTCAATGGCGTTGAAGAGGTAGAAGGTGTTGTGGCCCGCGGGCGAGTTGCCCGAGTGCTTGCAGCCGTAGATGCCGTAGGTGCGCGACTTGATCGAGAAGTAGCCCTTTTTGCCCTCGTAGGTGTAGGGGCCGTTCTCGTCGGGCACGAAGGCGCCGAGCAGAGGCGTCCTTTTCTCGGTATCGCCCTCGGCGTAGTGCGAGAAGTCGCGCCCCTCGGTCTTATCGGCGAGGTTATAATAGCCGAATTCCCAGCCCTCAAAGACCGAGCCGTAATACCAGATGTTGCCCGTGTTCACCCAGGAAAGAAGGAACTCGGCCTTCTTCTCGGCATCCTTATCCTTGTACTTCGGCGAGGCGTTCTCGTAGTTGTCAAGGCCGTTGAGAAGGCGCTGCTCCCAGCCGATATTGTGCTTGACGTCGCCGCCAAAATCGCGGTTGGCGCGATCGACCCACGACCAATAGAGGTCGGAGCCGTCCCGCACCGTGACGGTGCCGGGATCGTAGGCCGTGGTAAAATAGAGGAGCTCATGGATCGTGGCGTTTTTGTTGGGGTAACGCGCGAGGGTGTATTCCTCGCCGTCAACGTAAAGGCGGGGCACACCGCCGCCCGCCCCCGCCTTGATGGGGGCCATATCGTCGGCCGTGAGGCCGTGGTCGGCAATGGAGGTGACCAGCACCTTGCCCTGCGCCTCCTTCGGCAGGCGGGCCGCCACGGGATCGGTCGCGGGATCGGCCACGCGCCACACGGCGCGGTCGGTGCTTATCGCACGGTTGGCGGTGAGGGTGGCGCGCTCGCCCTTGGCGCTCCTCACGATGAGAGGACGGTCGACCGTGCCGCTGTGCTCGGCCGTGAGGGTGGCGGCCTCGGTCAAGGGGTAGACGCCGCCACGGAAGGTGACGGTGGCGCCGCCACAGCCCTTGACACGGCGGAAGGCCTCCGCGGGCGTTTTGACGGGCGCCTCATAGGTGCCGGCGGCGGTGTCGTCACCGTCGGGCGCGACCACCACCTCAAGGGTGGCGCTCTCGGGATAGGCCTCGGTGTCAAAGGGAGGCAGCACCGTGACCTCCTCGGGCAGAGCCGCCCGCGTGGCAAGGAAGCGGGCCTCAAACGCCTCGGGCGACATGGTGATGGGAACCTTGCCCGAAAGGTCGGGCAGGTCCTTCGGTAAATTCAGCTCGTAAAGGTTTTCGGAACGGGTGTCTTTCATAGCCATAACGTTCTCCTTTTTCTCCCTGCTTTGCAGGGAGTTTTCTATCTCCACTATAAGGCAAGCCGCGCGCCAAAATCAACCCCCGCGCCGCTTTGTTCATACTTTGTTTACAAAGAGACGTGCCGAAAAGACAAAAAAGGAAGCCGCTGCTTCCTCTGTTGTCCTTAACGGAGAAAACGCAGCAACAAAAAGTTCCCACAGACCAATCAAACGGTTTGTGGGAACTTTTATTTATATAGGCAGAAGAAATGGCGGGGAAAGGCTCCCTCCGGGAGGGAGCTGGCGCCGAAGGCGACTGAGGGAGAGTGCGTGACAATGAAGTTAGGTGGTACTGAAAGCTCCGCAGGCTCCTTCCACCGCAAGCGGTCCCCCTCCCTCCCGGAGGGAGGCTATAGAGCGTTCTCTGCATTATTGCTAGTTCCGCATTTGTTTTACAAATGCTTAGCCAAAATGGACTCGAACCGATAAGGTTTTCATCGGCAGATATTCCGATCTGCTTCGGCAAAAGTGCTGGCAATATCCACAGCACGTCAAGGGGAGCGAGCGGTGATTTATGCCCCACTTCCCCGCCGCACGGAGCGCAGAATTCCGTGGAGAATTTGCCGGTCGCGAGGCGCAGGCGCGCTGAGGAGGCAGGGGGGAGAAATTTCGGAGCAGAAATTGCCGTTCTCCGACCGACAGGCGTACGAACGTACGTCGGAGAGAGGAAACGGCAAAACAAAAAGGGCAACCGAGGTTGCCCTTTTGGGGGTTTATGCCCGAAATTCGCCGCTCGGCGTGGGGGGCTTGTGGAGAAATTGCCGATCGTGACCCGAA